>JAHDBT010000024.1:0-8737 GCA_020630215.1 Bacteroidota bacterium | reverse complement strand
TCAACAGGGTCATCAATAGTTGCAGAAATAGGAGGGGCTTCATTTAAGGTAATATTGTCGGTTGCGGTACAACCTGTTCCATCCGTTACGGTAACGGTATAAGCAATATTAGCACCTAGTTCCATCGCTGTTTGTGTTGTTTCTCCATTTGACCATTCATAGGTAATAGGAGCTTGTCCATCGCTGCTGCTGGCGGTAGCTTGTCCGTTAATACCGCTACAGTCTGGGTCAACAGGGTCATCAATATCGGCATTAATAGTGGAGGTAGAGTTGAGGGTAATTTCTCCAATATCTACACATCCATTGGCATCAGTTAGGGTAACGGTATAGGTAATCCCTCCTTCGAGCATTGTTGGGTTAGGTCCTAGTTCTCCATTGGACCATTCAAAGAGATAAGGTTCTTGCCCATCGTTAGAACTAGCGGTAGCTTGTCCGTCTATTGCGCCACAGCCAGGGTCAACAGGGTCGTTTACTTGTACGGTAATATTGGATAATGTAATGACTTCGCTATCGTTTGCATTACCACAAGAGCCTGCAATAGTATATATAACAGTAGCCAGGTTAGAACCTACTAAGGAGGGGTCAAATTCGCCAGTAGTATTAGCACCGCCTACAATACCATCGCCTACCCATGTTCCGCCAGAAGTAGCAGCAGTTAGGGTGATAATATCGGTTGATTCGGCACAAATAAGTTGTACAGGATTAATGGTTGCATCTGGTTGTCCGTCTACGATTTCGATAGTGATATCATCAGTAGCAGTATTGCCACATAGGTCGGTTACGGTTACGGTGTAGGTAGTTGTACCTGTTGGAGTAAAGTTAATATTCGGTTGTATGCTTCCGTCGCTCCAACTGTATGCTACAAAAGGAATGGTACCGCCAGATACGCCTGCTGCTGCCGATACAAATACGGGTTCTCCAGGGCAGGCGGTTGCGGTTTCGGGTAAATCTACTGCTAAAGGTGTTGCGTCTAGTATATCCATAATAATAGGAGGGAGTTCTACGGGTTCGTCGCAAACACAATCATTATTTTGTATGGTTAATTCAATGGTTTCTGTTCCTTCATCAATACCATCTAAGAAGGCTTCTACATATACATATACGGAGTCTTGTCCTGCTGGAATGATTACGTCGGTATTGAGACCTGTATAATCAGCACCTGGGGTAGCAGTACCTCCAATGGTGTAGGTAATGGTTAAGGGGTTGCTATTATCGGTTAAATCTTCTCTAATAAATAAGAAGTATCCATTTACACAGCCTTCGTAGGTATCTTGTGATGTAAAACCGTCGTTGCTGGAAACACCTGCTTCTACTACTGCCCCTGCCCCTGCGTTAAAGCTGTTGGCTTCTAGGAATACGGCAGAGTCTAAAACACCATCGCCTGCATCAGCAACTGCTAATTTAATATGATAAGTTTCACAAGGCACTACGGTTGCGGTAGCTTGCAATACATCCGTATAGCCATCAAAAACAGGTTGTTGGGCAGAAGCATTATTGTTATTGTATAAAGCGGAAAAAGCTAAACTTTCGCAATTGAAAGTACTGCCATTGGCTCCTGCTGTTCCAGGATTTACGGTATTAATACCTACATAAGTATTTGTGGCAGGTATTAAGGCGATATTTTGAGTGCCTGTGATACCTGGTCCACTAATAAAAAATCCGAATACATCATTGAAGGTACTGCATACCCATTCTGGATATTCTTCGGAGGCAAATACGTAATTAAAGGTGATGGTGTTACCTGAAGGTACAAAGTCGAATTCTAACACTGCTGCATCGAAGGTAGTGCTAGTTGCTAATAGCGTGTTTAAGTTCCCGTCGCCAGCACCTCCTACATCGTTAGACATAAATGCGTTGCCGTTTTGGGGAATACTACCAGCATTACCCGTTGTGAGGAAAATTCCTTCTTCGATACCAATATTGCTGCCGCCAGAAAAATATCCTCTTCCTTGGCTATGCCCTGTATAAGTGATATCGCAAACGCTTGCGCCTTCTACAAAATGCTCTTCCACCATTTCTTGTGGAGAAATATTTGCTATACCAAATGATTGTCCTATTGCATATTGTTGGCAGGCAAGTAGAAAAACGATTACAGTAAATGTAAGTAGTAGATGTCTGTTCATAATTAAAAAATTTGCAAATTTTAAATAGTGATCGTGGAAAAGGGGAATTTGTAGGCTTGGGTATATTTATGTAAAAATGGTTTGCTAAATGAAAATGGCAAAGAACAAATTGTTGGCATTTCCGACAAGCGTATTTTAGTTGAAACACCAACTAGTCTTAGGAAATGTACCCTAAAATGTAGATTTATACATGAATATAAAGTAAAAAAAACTAAATAGGGAGAATAAATCAGGTAAATATCCAATATTCTACACAAAATGTTCCTTTCAGTTATTTTTTAATAAAGTTTATTGATGGTGTAGAAATAGGCATTATTTAGCAAATTAACTTTGCTATTTATTTTACAATGTTCTTATTCCTTATTGTTTTATGGTGCAGGGGAAGTTTTATTAAAACACATTCCTCTGAAGTGTACCTTTAACTTGTAAAGGTGTTAGAGGTTTTTGGGGATAGGCTAACAGTTATGATTGTAGTAAGGCGATATAATTTACATTATAGCCAGTTTAATGCATAAAAATACTTCATTTCTATTTAAAACTAGGTGTTTTTTATAAAAAAAAGCTTTTTAGGCGTAAAATTAAGGTGTATTTGCTTTTATGTAACCTGTTGCGTTTGCTTTTTTAATGTTATCAATATGTGATCTATAGGTTAAGAGTGGGTAAAATGGGAAAACTGTATTATTTTTGTTTGTTAAAATGAAACACAACCTTATGACCAATACGGATTTTAAAATACTAATGGTAGATGATGAACCTGATAGCTTAGAGTTTATGAGCTATAACATTCGGAAAGAAGGCTATCAGGTGCTATTAGCAACCAATGGATTGGAAGCTATTGAGCAAGCAGAAAAGCATTTGCCAAATTTGATTGTTTTAGATATTATGATGCCAGAGTTAGATGGTATTCAAACTTGCAAAGAATTGCGCTCTAAATTAAAGTTTAAGGATACGCTGATTGTATTTTTAACTGCTAGGAATGAAGAATTTACCCAAGTAATGGCACTTGATATGGGGGCAGACGATTACCTAACCAAACCCATTAAACCTCGCTTAATGTTGAGCAAAATTAAATCGCTGTTGCGTAGATATAAGATAGATCAGGAGGCGCAAAATGTGATTTTTGCTAAAGATTTAGAAATTAATAAAGACACATTTAGCCTTAAAAAAGGAGACACTTTAATAGAATTGCCTAGAAAGGAATTTAAACTGCTGTATTTACTAGCCTCGAAGCCTGGGAAGGTGTATACCCGAGAAAAAATATTGAATAAAATTTGGGGAACGGATGTGATTGTGAACGACCGTACGATTGATGTGCATATTAGAAAGCTAAGAGAGAAGTTGGGGGATGGATATATTAAAACGGTGAAGGGGATTGGGTATAAGTTTAAGAAGCATTAGGTTTTTTAGTGGTCAGATCATTCGCTTCGCTCATTGTAAGGGGGCAGAACGCTTCGCTGTCAGCTTTTTTTGGGGTAACTTTGCTGCGCTTGTTACCGCTGTTTTTTTGGGGGAGGGAGCTTGTTATTTATTAATCATTTTACGCATCCTTGTTTATGCTTTTTTTGGAACCACAGATAATTCCTTTAATAGAAGGAGAATTGTTGTTTTTTGAATCGCTGTTTACGCCTACACAAAGAGCGCATTATTTTTTGCAATTGATGGAAACGATTAATTGGCAGGAGGAAGAGATTCAGCTATTTGGGAAGGTGCATCGAGTGCCTAGGTTGGTAGCGTGGTATGGCGATGAAGGCGCAAGTTACCGCTATGCAGGTGTGCAACATGAACCCCAAAAATGGACGAATACTTTATTGGAGTTGAAGCAAGTAGTGCGTGAAAAAGCAGGTGTGGATTTTAACAGCGTACTCCTAAATTTATACCGCAACGGACATGACAAAATGGGCTGGCACAGCGATGATGAAAAAGAATTGGGCAAGAATCCTACCATTGCCTCTTTAAGTTTTGGTGCAACTCGCCGCTTTGATTTACGCTACAAAAAAGACAAAACCCAAAAGGTACAACTACCGCTTACCGATGGTAGCTTGTTAATAATGCGAGGCGCAACGCAGCATTTTTGGCAGCATCAAATTCCTGCACAAAAAAGGGTGGTTGCTCCTCGAATTAATTTAACTTTTAGGCAGATTTTGCTTTAAAGGTTAAGTGAAAGGGATAAAATAAAATCGGCCATTATTACTTATTATTTTCTTATTATTGATGCCCGCAAGCGGTTCTCTACACTTAAATATCTAAAGGGATATTTATTTTACTGCGTAAAAACCGTTCGTTCATAATTTGACTAAAACAATCGCGCATAATGGACGATTTTATTTAGCCATTAACAAACAGCCAAATAACAATTTAGCTATAAAGTAATTACCCGCTATTTTTGAATTAAATAAAATGGTAAATCTCCCAGTTCATTGCTGGTAATATTAGGCGTTTGAATTTCGTTTTTCACTTTTCTTACCATTTGTGGTACTTGCATCCGCACATAATCAAACAGTTCTTGTACCGAAATAATATCGTCTTTATTTTCGTCTGCTTGTGCGTTTTGTAGACCGTTGATGATGGCTTCGGTAAATGCGCCATTTTCCCAAGTAGTATCTTCGTAAGAAAGTTGGTCTTTGCTGCTAGAAGTGATGGTGGTAATGCCGTTTTGGGCTTGGTTTAACTCCGCAATGGCTTCGTAAATTTCTTCTGTAGATGCTTTAGCACCGCCACTCTGACAAGCATCGATCATCACCAGTTTTTTGCATTCCATATCATTTAAATTGCGAATAATGCTGTTGTAGGATACCGACGTTGTGCGCTTACGTCGCGGGTCGTATTCGTTGCCTTGTATTCTAAATTCTTCGTTGTACATAAAACCGTGCGACGATAAAAATACAATCAATAAATCGCGAGGGCTTACATCGTGGGTAAATTTATATTCTTCTAGTAAACCCTGAATTTCGCTGCTTGTTGCGGCCTCGCCTACTAAGCTTTTTACATGTACTTGCCCAAACAATTGCTGGTCGCTGCTGCCTGCCTGATTCGCAAATAAATCGGCAAAATCTTTAGCATCTTTATCGGGATATTTTAGGTTGAGGGGCTTAGTGCCAATGGAAATAACATGCAAATTAGGTTTGGCTGGGTTGTAAAAAATTTGCAAGGTGGTAGATGCTACAACTTGGGTGCCTTTGGTTAATTTAATTTGAAGGGTGTTAATATGGTTGGGTGTTTCTTTTAGTTTGATGCGGTTGGTGTAGGTAAAAGTGCTGCTGTTTTGCTTAGAGCGAATTTGGATTTCGTTAAATTTAGGAGCGTAATCTTGTCCGTTTAAAACAATGCTAAACTGGTTTTCTTCTAGTGGTGTAGTTGACAAAGCTTTTAATTTAATGTCGATTATATCGCTCTCTGCTACAAACGATTTTCCATCAAATTCATCAGGATCGGGGCTTATCCAAAAAATAGCTAAACGTTCATCAATCGGGTCTGTAGGTGTTGTTTCTTCTTCTGGTGTAGTGTTTAGTTTGCCAATAACTGGATTTTCAGTAGTAGGAATTACTTCTTTAGTAGGTTCCTTAGTATTTGTTGTTGGCTTAACCTCTGCTACATTAGTAGCTGGATTGGTGTTAGTAGGTTGCGTATTGTTTTGGTTGGTATTGGGAGTTATAGCAGGATTGTTGTCGCCATTGCTTAAATACATCTCCGCAATTTCTAGTCCATCTTTAGCAGAAAAATTATTAGGATTTATACTTAGGAGTTTTTCGTAATCGGGTTTTGCTTTTTCGTAATCACCTAGGTTCATGTAAATATCGGCTCGGTCTTGATAGGCTTTAGCATAGTTGGGATTTAACTCGATGGCTTTGCTTAATGGGGCAATCGCTGCGGCATAATTTCTATTCATCATTTCGCATAGTCCTAGGCTGTATTGTGTTGTGGCTTCGTTAGGGTTTAGTTCGAGGGCCTTGCGGTAATCTTTACTAGCCGAAGGGTAATCTTTCATCATAAAATACGACATGCCTCTAAAATGGTAATAATAACTTTGGTTTGGGCTGCTCTCAATGGCAGCATCTAATTTAGCAATGGCACTTACATAGTCCATCATTGTAAAAGAAGTACGAGCTTCTTCAAATAACTGATTAGGCGTTTGTGCCATACTAACTAAGGTAGAAAAACTTAGTGTAACTACGATTAAGAAATATTGTATTGCTTTTTTCATGATGCAGAATTTTGAGATGACTGGAGTGTTTGTATGAAATTTGAGTTGTGTGTAGGGAAATTTGAAGTTAAAAATAAATTGAGTTGAGGCAGCAATTTGCTGTCTACTATATTAATGCCGTTTTTGTAAAAAGGTGACCAGTATAGCGTATTTTGTTTTTGCATTTGTTAGCGGCGCAAAATTTTGCGCCGCTAACAAATGCAAAAACCTACTCTTTGGCTTCTACTTTTAAAATCAGGGGCACAATGGTTCCTCCCGATTTACTAATGGCCTCAAACCTAATTTCTTTGGGGTAGTAGTTAATATCTTTTGCAGGAATTAATTTTTCTCCTAGCACATTTACTAGGCGAGTGGTAAAATCACCTTCCATTGTTTGGAGACTATCGGTTAGTAATTTAAAGTCCTCAATTTTTTCAGAAGCGAATAGGGCGCAGAGGTAATCGGCACCTGCATTACCAATACTTAAAGCTGCCGTTTTGCTAGGAATAACCAAGTCCGCATCAGCTACAGGAAGCATAGCAGATTCGTTCATGCCTTCAAATTTTTCGTTGAGGGCAGCTTGCCGTGGCCAGTGAATATTGACCTCATTATTGGCATCTAAACTAAAAATGTATACCTGTTCATTTACAATATTGTTCCCCGCAATCATCTGAAACATTTGTCCTACTTCCCACTTTTTTTGAGTAAGGGTGTAGAGTGCATTGGTACTTGCACTTGCACTTGTGTCGGTTGCTACTTCCGTTAATTCGGGACTGGCAATTTCAAAAATAGGATCTTCCTTTTTATCAAATCCTTTAATGTATTGAAATTGGAAACTGCCGCTTAATTCTGTAGGCGCAATTTCTACAGGTTTACTTAAAACGAGTTGGTAGGCATATTTACAATACTTACCAAAGTCGGCATATTTAATATCTACAAAACCACCATCTGCCCAATCTGTTCCCCAAGAGTTGACTAGGCGAAACGATTTTTTTGCTTCGTTATACCCTACTACAACCATTGCATGACCGCCTACAGGTGTTTTATTGCCCTTGTCGGGCCACCAAAATTTGGCTCCTTTTTTTAGTTGGTAAAAATTCTTTTTAAGCGACATGCCTACTACAACAGGCGTTTGGTTAGCTAGTGTTTGTTTTACCTTATAAATTTTTACTTTTGGGTCGGCTTTAATTTCAAACAAGGTCATAAAATCCTCGATAGAGTATTGTTTAGCTTCATCCATTAATTCCTCTCCAGGTTCTCTGCTACAATCGGTAATATCCTGATCAAAATCTTTGGCTAGGCAATCGCCATTTTCCATAATTAAATCAATGGCTTTCGATATTTTAGACCCTGCGCCACAATCTCTTTCTTTAATTTGGTTAAAAATAAACATCGCCGAATGTGCATTGGCTTTAATGGTGTCTTTATCCGTCCATCCATTTTCAATAGCACGCATCATGGTCATGGCGTTATAGCCAACCGCCCATCCTACACACGATTCAATATCGCCTTGGTCGCCTACTGGTGGGCAGTAAGGACTTAAATCTACTTTAAAAGGAATTTCGTCGTATTTGCTTCCTTCAAACAATGCTTGTCGAGGTGATTTTTCGTACACTTCATCTTCAAAAACCAAACCTGTTGGATAACTAATACTGTCCATTTCGGCAGTTGTTTCGTTTTGGTTTTCTACTGCTTTATTTTTAAGATCAGTAACCGATTTAGGAGTCGGTGCTATTAGGATAGGTGCTTTGTCCTTTGCAATTTCGTTTGTTTGTGCTAGGAGGATTTGCCCTGCAAATAGCAAACAAAATAGGAGTAAGAGATGTGTGATAGATTGCATGATGTCTTTTTTTTGCCTTGATTTTTTTTGATTATGCTGATTGTCTTGATTTTATATGCTGACGATTTTTTAGTGGTTAGTTAGTAGAGATGTTGTTGGATGGTGTTTTTTCTTTGGATTTTTTACTAATGTAATTGTCTGAATTTGGATGGGTTGGGTGTATGGATTTATTGGATATCATGCTAACGTCAGCATATCAGCATATCAGCATATCAGAAATCATACTTCAAGAATTAAATATCAAACTTCCTAATCGTCAGCATGAAAAAAATCAAAAATCACCTATTAAAATTCAAGAATCAAACCTCGATCGTCAGCATATCAAAAATTCTAAATTCTAAATTTTCGATCCTAAATTTTAAATAAAAATCCACCCTGCTTAATAACCTATACTATTAGTGTTCGCTCGTCCTCTTTCATTGGAGCTACTATAAATTTCGTTCCACAACGGAAAACGGTTGACTTCCATAAAGCGGGCATTTAAAAATTCTTCGGTTAATTGCTTCTGTTGTTTTTTCATATCCGAAATCATGGCAGATACTTTGTAAGAGAGGTGAATAACTTCAAAAATTAAAGTTACCCAAACAACACCAT
>JAHDBT010000023.1:24512-30639 GCA_020630215.1 Bacteroidota bacterium | reverse complement strand
TAAAATATACCTCAGAGGGCGAATTAATTTGGCATAAAACTTATCAAACAGATCCTGCAGTTCGTTTTTACCCTAATGAATTGCTTATAACTAATGACGGTGGAATTGCTATTGTTGGAACTAGTCATGATTTTCTTGACGAACCAAACTATGAGGTTTTTATCCTAAAAACCGACTCCGAAGGCAACTGTCACCCACAAACCAATTTTGAGTTTACATTAGATGCTAGTAACAACACCGTTACCCTGCAAAACAACACCCTTGGCAATTACAACACCTACACCTGGCTATTTGGCAATGGCGATACAAGCAGCGCACAAGATACCATTTACCAATACCCCAACAATGGCAATTACGATATATGCTTAATAAGCCAAAATTTATGTGGCGCAGATACCCTTTGCCAAGCCATAGCTATAGGCGTAGGAATTAACGAAACCGCATTCATTAATAATTTTAGCGTTTTTCCTAATCCAACTAATAACTTCACCCATATTCAAGCACAATTAAACAAACCTAGTACGGTACAAATAAACTTGTACAATCATGTAGGGCAATTGGTTTTACAAGAACCTATTTTAGCTAATGGCAGCACTAATATTAATCATCAACTATCTCTGGAGCAATTAGCGGCAGGGGTGTATTTATTGCAAGTGCAAGTGGAGGGGGAAGGAGAGATGATGGTTAGGAAGGTGGTGGTTTATTAGGTATTATTAGTACCTAATACCGCACCTGCATCACCCCAATTACACTAGCATTAGGCTGGTAAGCATTAAAATCGGCAACGGTTACATTGCCATCTAAATTACAATCGCTGTTGGTGTAGGTGTTAATGCTGGAGCTGTCGATTGCGTATTGGTTAAAGTCCATTACGGTTACTACTCCATCGGCGTTCATATCGCCAGCGTACAGGAGGGAATAGCCATCGCCACTATCGGCTACTTGTGCGTTGCCGCCTAGGATGTAGGCATCGCCGCCAGTAAACAGGTAGTGGTTGGAGTTGGGTACGGGTACAGGCACAGCACTCATTACGGCTAGGTGATTGCGGTGTCGTACGACCATATAATAGCTTTCGTTTTCGATGAGGTTATCGAAAAATACACCATCTTTTCCTTCGTCTATAATATTGCCATTATCTAGCAGTAAGGCTGCTTTTTGTCCTACAATAAGGTTATCGCTGTTGGCAGCTCTTAATTCTAGCAGCACCCAATCTACCATATTAGCAGGCAGTTCGTCAATGCATTCTCTACCTGCATAGTTCCACGGTGCTTGGTTGTAAGGTTGTTCGTGTGGTATTCTATCGTTGGTGCTTAGTAGCGTACTCATGTTTCCATTTCCTGTATAAGCTCCTTGCAATAAGGCTTTGGCTCTTATTTTAATAGGGGCAGTTGTAAACTCTTGAATATCAATACAAACTGCTCCATAGTTATAACCAAATGGATTATTTGCCGAAGCAATTTGCAAGTAGTATTCCTCATTAGGATTTAATTCTTCTACCAACATATAGCCATCGCACTTAGAAGGATTGTTGCTACACATCACTTCCTGAAACGCTCCACATCCGCCAGCAAAAATGCTGATGACATGCACAAAATCGGCACCCGTATTTATTTTTACATTGCCCGATAAGGGTGCGGTAAATTTAAACCAAATGGCGGAGGCAGGTTGTATATCGCAGCTTGTAGTTGCGCCGTTTAAGTTGGCATCGTTTACTAGTAATAAGGGATTGCCTGGTCCTGTAATTTCGGTATCGTAAGCTCCTCCTTCCCAAAAACCAAAGCTGCTAAATACTAGGGAGTACGTTGTGCCTGCGGTAAGCGTTTCCATCATTAAGGAATTAAAAGCGGAGGTATTATCATCGTTGCTGTTTATATAATTGGCGCAAGGATTATTGGGGTCGAAATTGTTTTCGTAGAGACTTACAAAGCCATCAAAATTACCAAATTCGGTTTCAAAAAGATAATTGCCCGATGCATCTACGGTAAAAGCAAGCACATCGTAGCCTACCTCCCACTCGTCCCAATTAGGCGTACAAGTTGTTCCTTCTTGCGGACGTACAAAAGTGCCTCCATAAGACGTATAGCCCGAATGATAGGAAAATGGCACTTGTAAATCTACTAAATCGCCATTTATACTTGCATTCACATTGCTGTAATTTTGACAAACGCCATCTACTGCTAAACTAATGGCATTGTTGCATAAATCGTTAGCTGGCGTATTAGGAGGCGTTTGTAATTGCATACATACGTTTCCTTCTACCGTTGCAAAATAGCCTGTTATTTGTATCCAATACATTTGTCCACCAGTAAGTCCCCTTATATTTAGGGAATGTCCAAAATCGTTGGTAGCTACTTCGGTCATTGTGCTGCAATTGCCTTCAAAAACGGTAATTACATCTGCAAAATCGGCACCCGATTTAATAAGGAGTTCCCCGCTGCTAGGGGCAGTAAAGTTGTACCAAATAGACGCTCGTGCATTGGCATCTAAGCTAGAAATAAGTTCGTTGGTTGCTAATGTTGCGTTGGTATTGTTGCCGTTGGTGCAATCAGCATCCATTGTTAAAGTTACGGCATCGGCACAATTATCGTTGCTAGGTCTAGTAGGTGTTGTATTGCCTTCGGTAACCTGAATACAAAAATCTCCCTCGCTTAAACCAAAGGTGCAATCGGCTCCACTAATCCGAATTAAATAGGTACTGCCTCCATTTAATCCCGAAGCCCTTAGCGTTTCGCCTGTAAAACCAAACTCATCTTTATTCCTACAACTTACCGTATTTAGGCTGTTACAGCTTCCTTCTAATAAGGTAATAACATCATTAAAATTGGCATCGGTAGTTATGCTCACATTGCCCGATGCAGGAGCTTCAAACGAAAACCATACGGCATGATGTGTGCTATCTACACAAGCAGGTACGGGTCCACTCATAACGGCATTGGCATTAGCCGAAACGTAGCAATCGCCATCCACAACTAGGGATACGGCATCGCTACAATTATCAATGGATTCGCCTTCGCCCCAAATTTTAAAATTGTCGATGGCAGCACGCCAAGCCCAATCGCTGCCATCATCATAAATAAATACGACTTGCATATCGGTAGAACGATAAGCAGAAATATCGACCATTATTTCGTCGTAGATGCTATAGGGATACCATTCGCCAGGTATACCTGCTACTGAATGTATGATACTAAAGTTACCAGCGCTCATTAATCCAATAGATAAGGACGAAACATTGTAGTTGAGGATATGTGCATCGACCTCCAAAAACACACTCGCATTTTGTGTACCGTCAAAACTAGGAGAAGTAAGTGAGATCCTAGAAGGGTCTGCAAATTCGCCTACCTTATCATCGTTAAAATAAGCCATACAAGAGCCATTCATCGAGTAATTCCAAATGGTATCGGTTCCAAATTCCCAAGCAAAATCACCAGTTTCAATGGTGGATGTCCATCCATTAGGCAAGGCACAATCATTAAAGTTTTCTGCTAGGATATTGTTGGTAATACGCACATTATCAACGCCTGCCCACCAAGCCCAAACGCCGCCATCGTCGTACTCAAAACGCACTTGCATATTAGCATTTGCGTAGGCACTTATATCCAAAGTTATTTTGGTATACGCTCCGTAAGTAGGCCCTTGAAATTCTCCTTGACTAGTACTAAATACTTCCTGAAACTGTGTACCATCTGATACCAGCACTTTTAACCATCCATTTTCCCCCCAAGTACGAAAATGCACATCTGCTTCTAACAAAACCGTTCCTCCTCCAACAATATTAGTCGCATCAATAGTAGGACTAGTAACCTGTATGTTCCAAGGGTCGGCACCTTCGCCAGTTGCATCATCATCAAAATATAAAAAGCAAGTACCATCCATACTGCCTTCTCCTCCTGCATTTTCTATTTCTGGGTTATCAGAGATTCCTACATCCCATACTGCTTCGGCATTTCCTGTTAGGTTTACCGTCCATCCGCTAGGCAAACTGCAATCGTCAAAATCTTCAAAAAATAATTCTTCGCCATGTGCAGATTCTATAGCAACTCCAACAAACAAAATAATTGCTAGTAAAAAAGCAAAGGGAAAAGAAGGGTAAAAAAAATGTTTCATGATGGAGGTGTTTAATAAATTAAAATTAACCATTATACATAATGCAAATTAAAATCTAATGCACTATAGCATTGTTAGTTTATTTATTAATAAGTGGTAACGTATTTTATATAATTTACTTTACCACCAATTAATTTGCCAAACAAAATAAAGCCAAGCCCAAACTGCTACAAATTTAAGGCAAAAAAAGATGGCCTTATGTAAATTTCTTTCCGAAAATAGGCTTTTTTTTTCAAAAAGTGAAAAAATAAACTTAAATTTGGTGAGCTTGTTGTTTAAATAAGTACATAATCGTTTATGTATTATTTTTATAAAAATTTAACAAGTTCACCAAATTCGGACACTTATTTATTCTCCGTCCCTTATTGGTATGGAGTAAAGAATGAATCGATTAAGAACGTGCAGCGTAGCAAAATAATTCCAAAACCTACTACGCAACACCTTCTACCAAAATACCTTCTACATTCTACTAAAAAAGATAAACTATGGGTTGTGCTACAGGTACCATTGCGGCTTATAATCCGACTGCGGATAATCCTTGGAATGCTCAACGAGTAAAGCATCTTTATAGGCGCATGGCTTTTGGTGCTACCTACGAGCAAATTGAAGCGGGCTTGCTAATAAATCCTAGTGATTTAGTCGATCAGTTAATAGATAATGCCCTAAACGCACCTTTACCTACACCTCCAGTTTGGAACGATTGGACCCGTTTTCCAATAGACGATTATGGCGATAATGGGCTTGATTTTCAGGATGCTGCCTACCAACATCTTGTTGAATGGATATACCAATGGCTGGCCGACATGAGAAATGTAGGCTTTAGAGAAAAGCTGTCTTTCTTTTGGTCGAACCATTTTGTTACCCAATTTTTTACTTACGAATGTTCTGCTTACCTCTATCAATACCATAAATTATTGCAAGAATATGCCCTAGGAAATTTTAGGAATTTTGCTCATTATGTAGGCATTACTCCTGCCATGTTGTTGTACCTAAATGGCAATGAAAGTGTGGCAGGCGCACCCAACGAAAACTATGCACGGGAATTGATGGAACTGTTTACAATGGGACAAAACAATGGCTATACCGAACAAGATATTTCGGAAATGGCTAGGGCTTTAACAGGCTGGCAAGCGTCTATAGATACTTGTGGCGATGCCTACTTAGAGGATGACCTGTTTGACAATACAGATAAAACTATTTTTGGACAAACAGGAAATTGGCGCAACGACCCCAACCCTGAACATGCAGAGAATGTAGTGAATTTAATTTTTACCCATCGTGGCGACCAAGTTGCCGACTATATTTGTGGCAAACTTTACCGCTTTTTTGTTGCGGCAGAACCTAGTGCTACTATTGTTGAGGAGATGGCAACAACCTTTAAAAATAATAACTTTGAAATTGCGCCCGTGCTTCGCCAATTGTTTAAAAGCGAACACTTTTTTGATGAAGCCAATATTGGGCATCACATCAAAAGCCCCATTGAAATGTTTATTAGCAACCAACATACCTTGTATATGAATGTGGATGCACAAACATTAGAAGCGACCAGTTATTTTAGTACGGTGCTAGGGCAAGAGGTTTTTAGTCCCGTAAATGTTGCAGGCTGGCCAGGGCATCGCTCTTGGATTAATGAAAACTCGCTCGCTCGTAGATGGGAGTTAAGTACTTATCCTTTTTACAATACCTTCGATGCATCATCGGCAAGCTGGGTAGCCTTGGCTAAAAATCTAACCAACAACTCCAACGATCCACTAGTAATTACGACTGCGCTTATTGATTATATTTTTGCTAAAGGAATGCCTACGGCAAGCGACTACGAAATTGCCACCACCGTTTTTAAAGGCAATATTCCCGAAAATTATTTTGATGATGGCTCATGGAATTTAGACTGGGTAGAAGCTCCTTCGCAATTACTAGGCTTGTTTGTTTACTTAATACGGCTGCCTGATTTTCAGTTGAATTAGTTTTTTTAGCGGTCAGTTTTTTAGCGGTCAGATCGTTCGCTGCGCTCGCTGTCAGT
>JAHDBT010000023.1:22594-24412 GCA_020630215.1 Bacteroidota bacterium | reverse complement strand
GAACGCTGCGCTGTCAGGTTTTTTATGCTGACGATTTTTTTTTAGCGGTCAGAAAATGCGATCTGTTTATCTACAAAGTCATCAATAATTATCGAAATCGAACATTAACCAACATGGACAATAATAAAGATACTAGCAAAAACCCTACTACTAGAAACGGCCGTTGTTTAGCACACGGCAAGGAAGCCCATGCGAATGACCATCGTAAATGGAGCCGACGTGATTTTTTAGGGTCGGGTTTGTTGGCGGCTGGTAGTGCTTTTATGCTAGGTGGTTCACCGCTAAAAGCAATGCAGCCCTCTCCCCTATTAAAAGCCATTGAAAACAGCGATAACGAAAAAGTATTGGTGATTATTAACATGGATGGTGGTAATGATGGCTTAAATATGGTGGTGCCTCGTGGCAACGATACCTACTACAACCTACGCCCTACCCTAGCGGTACAGGAAGCCAATATGTTTGCTTTGGACACTGATTATGGGATGCCCAATTATATGAATGATTTGCAAAGTTTATGGGGCGATGGAAAAATGGGAGTTATTCATAGTGTGGCTTATCCTGCTCAAAATTATTCTCATTTTCGCTCCGCAGATATTTGGAACAGCGCTAGTGATTCGCTACAGGTTTTAAATACGGGATGGATTGGTCGTTTTATGGATTACGAATATCCTGCTTATAATGATGCGCCTGTTGATTCGCCTGTAGGTTTACAAATTGGCGTGCAATCGAGCTTGGTATTTATGGGCGGAGAATCTAATTTTGGTTTAACCATTAACAACCCTACCCAGTTTTACCAAATAGCCGAAACAGGACAGTTATACAATACCGATTCGCTTCCTGATTGTTCTTACGGCGAAGAATTGGGCTTTATGCGCACCATGGCCAACAACACTTTCCGTTATGCTGGTGCTATTAAAGATACTTATAACAATGCCACCAATGGCACTTACCCTACCAACGATTTGGCAGAACAACTAACCATTGTAGCCCGCTTAATAAAGGGCGGTTTAAAAACCAAAGTCTTTTTAGTACACCTTGGCGGTTTTGATACACATGGCGACCAACCCGCTACGCACCCACAATTGTTAACTGATATAGCCACGTCGGTCAAAGCTTTTTACGACGACTTAACTGCTGCTGGCAGAATTGGGGACGTACTCACCTTAACCGTTTCGGAGTTTGGCAGAACGGCTGGCGAAAATGGTTCGTTTGGCACCGACCACGGACAAGCAGCCCCCCTCATGATTTTTGGCGAAAATATTACGGGCGGCTTTAAAGGCACCTTTGGCGAAATCTCCACCATCAGCTATGGAGACCAAGCCTATACCACCGATTTCCGTTCGGTATATGCCACCATTTTAAAGGATTGGTTTTGTATTGCACCTGTTGTGGTGAATGCCATTATGGGCCGAGCGTTTCCCCTTGTTGCCGACCTCCTTCCTAACTGCACCTCCAACAACGGCTCGCACAACCTAGCTGTACTGCTAGGCCACAATCCCGACCCTACCGATTTTTCTACCATTTTAATTAAGTATGCTATTTTAGCACGAGGCTATGTACGCCTGCAAATACTTAATACTGCTGGCCAAGCTTTGGCTACTATTGTAGATGGCCCGCAGGAGGCAAATGCTTATACGGTTGGCATTAAAGCTAGCGATTATGGTTTGCCTCCTGGCGAGTATGTTTATCGTTTGCAAACTGGAGGGAAGAATTATAGTCGGAAGATTATGTTGGTTGGTTAGCGGTCAGTTCGTTCGCTTCGCTCGCTGTCAGTTTTTTATGCTGGCGTGTTTTTTTATTCTTTTGCTGCTGCTTGTT
>JAHDBT010000023.1:19275-22494 GCA_020630215.1 Bacteroidota bacterium | reverse complement strand
CTTTTTCCTATCTATTTTCCCTAGATTGAAATCTAGGGCTACAATGTCGGCCATCTATACAAGATTTTTTTGGATACATTACGTTTTCCTTGGAATAAATTCCAAGGCTAAAATGTCGGTCATTCCTACGGAATTTTTGAATGCTGCTTTTGGCTTTTTCCTATCTATTTTCCCTAGATTGAAATCCAATTACTTAACCTCTTAGCTTACCGACTTCTTGGTGCTGCAATCCCTTATTCTTTTTTTGTAATTCTATTAATAAATTTAAAAACAATTAAATTAACATTTTTTTGCTCTTGCTTGATTTAGCTTTCTTTTCCTTTTTTCTTTCTTTTTTTTTATTCTCCAAAACCCCTGTAAACACTGGTCTTTTTAATCTTTCTACAAAAAAGATCCATTTTTTTTTTCTCCTTTTGTTCAGATTCTCTTCCCCCTGTCATCTAATTGGGCAACAAAAGCACTTACACGCATTTAGCATTTAGCATTTAGCAATTACCCACCTTTTAATGCTTGCGAGTGCTTTTAAACAACAACCTATTTTTTTAATGTAAAAAACTTGTTCTTATGAAACGAACAAACTGTATTTCGCAGCAATTGCGAACTGCTTTTGTAGCAGTAGTATGCCTAATGGCAATTATGTTTTCTGCCAATGATGTGCAGGCACAAAGTATTTATGTAGGGGGGAATGATGGTAAGCCCACAACAACAAGAGCTACCATACAACAAACACCTGTAACTCGTAGTAATGTTGGTAAGCCTAAACCGCCAATTAAAAAGTCAACTAGTAAATCTGGATCTTCCTATTTTAGTTTGGCCTGGTTTTATGAATGGTTTGATGGGGTTTTTGATGTGGAGTTTATGGAGGTGGATCCTATCCATGAAGAAGAAGATAATGGTGGTGGGTAAATCCGATTCCATGAAAAGGAGTAATATATAAATTACTCCTTTTTATTTTTTTCATCTAACTTTGCTAATACCCAATGTTTATTGTACATAACCTTACAATTTTCTATATTTTCTCGAAGCCTTATTGCATTAATGTAATCTTTATACTCTACATTCATAAGCTTTCTAATAAAAAATATCATATTCAAGTATCTCTCTTTTACTATGGAAGATAATTTTGCTTCTCTTTGTATACTCCTTCTAAAATTTATAGAAAAGACATCTATTTCTTCTAAAAAATCATTACTCTGTAAATTCTTCTCATATAAGCATTTCAACAATAATCCTTTAGCATCAAACTTATAATATATTTTCATATTCAAATTAGTTTCTAAATTTAGAGAAACTAAAAGCTGGATCGCTTTATCAAACTCACCTTGATAGAAATTAACATTCGCAAAGTTATAAATTATTACGTTTTTTCTATATTTAGAATCAATACTATTTTCATATTCCATAATAAATTTTTTTGTCCATTCAAACTTCTTTAACCTAAGCGCTATAGTTATTATATTCTTAAATATTCCTAATGGCATCTTTTGTCGAAACTCTAAATCATTATATACAATTTCGTCCTTATACAAATTCCATAAAATATTCATATCAGTTTCTCTATTATGGGTATTTACATTTTGCCATAAAAAATTTCTAATTCTTAAATTATTCTTATTAAACTCTTCCTCTGAAAGATACTCTCTAGTATTTTTCAATTTAAAGTATACATTCTTAGGCCTCTCAGAACTATCAAATGAATAGTATAAATTTAGAACCGAAGAATACAGATTAATAACAAAATCATTATTAATATGTTTATAAAAAGTGAGAAATTGATCAATTTTTTGCTCACTAAAACTAATCTGTTTCATTCGGTTAATTGCGAAAAAACTAGTATAGTTATCAAGTTTAGATACTATATAAAACCTATCTAAAGAATCATTTTTCATCTGAAAATAATTACTAGTTTTATTTTGATAATACTCTAAATGCCCACAATAAATCGCGACATAATACTTCCTCAAAAAATATTCCGCATCAATATAATGCTCAGTTGGCTCCTCCCGCTCCATCTTCTTAATCCGAGCATTCCCCTGCTTAATCAATCTCCTATTACTACAAAACTTCAAAAAATAAACATCCTGCTGCGATTTATCGGCTTCGTAGGTGAGTTGCGTAACAAAACCCTGCGCTAGTTGATTTAGGAGATTGATCAACTTTGCTAAGTATTTTTCATTGTACTCTTTTTCGCCATATAGCTGTTTCCATACGGTTTCGTAGTTTACTGTGTCTATGTCTTTTTGTTGCAGCAAACATTTGGCTAAATCGGTGATTTTACTATTGGTATTAAAAAATGGGGAAGATAAGTATTGCACAAATCTTTTGGCTTCGTTGTTTCTAAAACTCTTTAAAATGGAGTTTAATGCGGGAGTTTTCATTTTTTTAAATTTTTTTTCTAGGCAAAACTGATAAATTTAGGGTATAAAAAACACATGTCATTATTGCCAAACAAACAGACTTAGCAACTGATAACCAGTCACTTGCAAAAATACTTAAATTAAAAACAAGTGGCTAAATAGTGTTTTTCAGGGTAAAAATAAGCAAAAAATGGTATTTTCTAGGGGTAAATTGCGCCTTAAATTTGTCAGGTACTTACAAACGCAGGTTTGTATTTCAATCGGGTTCAAAACTTTTTATTAGAAAATGGAAGAGTCGTCCTTTGGCAAACTGTAAAGGAAAACTTTGGATTATTAAAGGAGGATAGCAACCATCCCACGTTTTAGAAGAAACAAGTATAAAATGGTTGTTCTATTCTCCTATTCCAAAAGCAGGTTTTCTTAAATAACAACATTATAACAACTGGCTTAAATTTAAACACTAGCGCAACAATTTAAAACCAGTCTATTAGCTTAATAAGCTTAAAGTGTTTTTGAAAAAAGCAATTGCTAACTATAACTACCCTCTTTAAGGTACTTAAAATACAATGCTTTTATACATTGAGGGAGGATAGGCGCTGATCAGCAGGTGTTTCACGAAACAACATGTATAATACTGATTATCCTATACTCCTTTATGTAAAGTAGCAAGTTCCACAATTAGTAGTAAACAGTAAACACCTATGTAAATTAAAATATCTCCTAGAGGTATAGTGCATAAAAATACAAATCATCATACATGGTGTGGGACTTTTTTAGACAGTATAGGAGGATAGGCACTAATCATCAATCGGGCATTGTTCCCCGACATAACATGTATAAGTATAAGTATGATTATGATTAT
>JAHDBT010000023.1:5965-19175 GCA_020630215.1 Bacteroidota bacterium | reverse complement strand
TATGATTATGATTATCCTATTCTCCTTTTCCAAAACTTTTAGCGAAAGCAATTTTAAGCAATAGAGATAAGTAGCCAGACAAAAATAATAATTTGAATGTTTATAAGAAAATAAACCTCGGTTTCTACGCACTAGTAACTAGCATGTATATAATGGTTTATTTTGGATACTTAAAGGAGGATAGGACCCCATTCCATGTTTACGAAGCAACATGTATAAAATGGTTTTTCTATTCTCCTATTTCAAAACATTTCTTTAATATAAAAAGTAATGCCTTGTATAGGTGATTATTTATTTTTGGTAAGCATCATTTAGCCTAGCTATAAAAGTGTATAAAATACCAATGGCTACCGCTTTATTTTGATGTTTTCGTTCAGGACTCATTGTATAAATGTTTTTAGAACGGTTATGAAAATGTTATAACAGTACCCGAATCACTTAGGATTGATTGCCTATGTAAACGTACCCTGACTAACTCCAACCCAACAATACAAAGCGTATGTTTTTTTAATAAAGCACTTTCCTTTTTACACTTAGGGACGCAAAAAAATAAGGGTTCATTTTGACTTTATCTTTTCGTACTATCTTGCGTTGACAAAGTCTTTATTACGCTTAGGCGTAACGCAGACTTTGCCGCCTTGTCTAGCACAAAAATAGTTCCTCAAAATCGAACACTTATTCATTCTCCGTCCCTTAATTCGTTGTACTTTTTAATGGTTAGTATTTGCCCTACTAATTTATCGAAAACGCCAATTCATAAAGTTTGGTAGTGTTAGGTTCCCACCCTATACTACTAAACTTTTTACTAGCACTCCTTAAACTCTTATACTGCCAAACTATGTCGCTTAAACCTTATAAATTAAACTTATTAACCTCTATCATGCCTAATGAAGACGCTTATAAATCTGATTCACAGATTCGGCAATTAGCAGAACAACATTTTGCTTTTGCTCAACAATATTTGCTTTGTCTACAGTTTGTAAAAGCAATTGCCTTTTATAAACAAGCCAATGAACTTTTTCAAACAACTAAACAGGTAGCACAATCGGCACAATGCTTACAGCAAATAGGAAAAGCATATTTTGAAATCGCCAACTTTAGTAAAGCTTTGCATTACTTTTTTTTAGCTTTAAGCATAGAGAAAAATATTGCTTTAGAAAACACCAATACCAAAATAACAAAGGATAAGGATAAAGGTAGGGCTAACCAACTAAATAAAAACAAGGAAGCTACCAGTGTAACAATTGCCGCTATTTATAGCAATATTGGAGCCGTATATTTAGCACAAGGAAATTATGCCAAAGCAATGGCTTATTTTTATAGTACTGCACAAAACGTAAAAAAAGAAAATAGCCTTTTACTTGCCGACACTTATTTTTTAATGAGTATTTGTTGCGAAAAGCAAATGCAGTTACAAGAAAAAAATATTTATTTAGAGCAGGCTAAAAACATTTACCAAACTTACTATCAGCAATATCGAACAGGTAAATTTCAAGGTGTAGCTAGCAATTATTTGCGAATTAATAACCAAATTGCGCTACAACATGCTAAAGCAGGAAAAGTAAAACACGCAATTAATACCTTGCAAAAAATTGTTAAAACCAACCACACACTTTTGCTAAGTAAACAACAAGCTGCACTCGCCGAAACACACGAGTATTTGGCTTTGTGTTATGCACTTATTAAGCAACCTCAAAAACAACTCAACTGTTTACACCAAAGTTTAGCCGTTTTAAAAAATGCTTTTCCTAATCAAAAAAATAAATACTATGCCCACTTATATCAACAGTACGGACAATATTATACCGAACAACAGCAATACAGTACCGCACTAAGTTATTACCAAAAAGCATTAACACATACCCTAATTAATTACAACAACTCAGATGTATTTCATAACCCAATTCTACCTTTAGATTCGGCAAGTTTTAATTTATTAAGCTTACTTTACCATAAAGGTAGTACTTTATTTAAATGGTATAAAAGTACCAGCAATATATTGCACAAAAGCCATCAACCCTTAAAGGCGGCAGCCGCTACTCTCCAAACAACTATTTTAATTGTTCAACATTTTTGGGAATACTTTTATAACGGTGAAACAAAAGCATGGTATTCCGAAATAGCGAAAGCTATTTTTTCGGAAGCCATTGCTGTTTCATCGGAATTATTCAAATTAACTAAGCAAACTCGTTATAAGGAACAGATTTATATTTACATGGAAAAAAGCAAACTATTTTCTAACAATAGTAATCCTTTATATTCAATACATTTTAAACAAAAAGAGGTACTACTAGATAAAAAAACGAACTCCTTATTGCAAAATGCAAAACAATATTCGCAGCAATTACAAATACTCAATGGGCAAATAAATACCTGGCCTACTAAGGATTTACCTTTGCCAGAAAAACAAGCATTAATTAATAGTTTAAGAAAGCAGCAAGCGCAATACTACTTACAATACGATTTAATTACAGCAGCATTAAAAGACGAAATTCCAGCTATTTATTCACAAGTATCGCAAACAAAAGTTGCTGCTATTACAGCAATTCAAAAACAATTAAATACAACAAGTACTATTATTGAATATTTCATATCAGACGAAAAAATAAACATTTGTTTAATCACTCATGATAAATTTGAAATAATGGAGGTATTGTGCAATGCTAATCAATTAACAAAATTAATACGCACTTGTAATAATGCCGTAATTTGGTTAGAACAAGATTTGCTAATTGATACCGCTAAACAATTATATAAATTTTTAATTACGCCTATTGTTTCTTTTTTGAAAGACAAAAAACATTTAAAAATTATTCCAAGTCCTGAGTTAGCTACTTTAAGTTTTGATTTATTGGTTACAGGTAACAGCAACACATCCTACAATTCTATTAAAGACATTCCTTATTTAATTCGTTGCTACGAAAGTTCTTATCATTTTTCGGCAACAACTTGGTTAACACAATTACCTAAACATCAAAATAATTTAAAACAAGCAGATAGTTTTGTGGGCTTTGCACCTGTTAGCTTTGGTAAGCAGCCAAGTGCAAGCCCTAGCAGTACTAATAGTAGTTCTGGCACTAACATTTCTGCTACCTTAAATATTGTTGAAGAACCTGCTCCTAAATTAGAACTTATGCCTTCGGATAACCCATTGCGAATTGCCAATAAAAACATAAAAAAACTAGAACGACAGCTACAACAACAACACCATTTAAATAACTTAAAATTATCGGCTACAGAGTTAACGCAAATAAAATTATTATTTACTAGTAAAAGTTTAGCTGCTGCTATTTATTTAAAAGAACAAGCTAATAAACGTAATATTATTCAAGAAATATCTAATTACAAGTTTGTGCATATTGCCACTCATGGATTTATGAAAGATGGCATTTCGGGTTTGTATTTACAAGCACCTACCAATAACAATGCTTATAATTATGGTACCAATAAAAATGCAGGGCTTGCAAAGTTGCCCACTTACGAAGTAATGGAATTACAAGTAAATGCTAGTTTGGTAATACTTAGCAGTTGCAGAAGCGGCGCAGGAAAGTTTAGGAATGGACAGGCTACGGTAGGCTTACACCGAGCTTTTATGGAAGCAGGTGCTAGTAATATTGTTTTTTCCTTTTTTGCCATCCCCGATGATAGTACTGCCATTTTAATGCAAACACTCTTTGAAAAAATATTAACGGGTTGTACTTATGCCGAAGCATTGCGTTTTACAAAATTACAACTTATTGATAAAACTGCTTATACGCCCTTAGACTGGGCAGGCTTTGGCTTGATTGCTGTTTAATACCAATTGCCTAGGTAGGTGCTAACTTATTACTAAATGGTGTTACTGTTTAACGTGAACTAGAGATTAAGTGTGGCATAAATAATTGATAATCAAAGTCTATCAGTAGTCCCTCCCCTTTCGGTCATTGAGCGTAGTCGAAATGTTAGAAAGGATGCATGGAAACACCTTTTTTCGCTACCTTTAAGCCCGTTCACCTCACATACTTCGGCTTCGCTCAGTACGGTGCATTCGACTACGTTCAGTAACCGGTAAACTATTTGCTTCATTTTTAATCTCTAGCTAATGTTGTTTAATATGCCCTTAATGAAAGTGACAAAATAAAATGGGAATCTAGGCACAACTAGGATTAAGTTTTGTGCACATTTTAGCATGGAAGACTATTTTTAATAGCTTAGACAAGTAGGTGAAAATAGGTAGTAATATTTTAGGTTCGATAAACTACAGCACTTTATTTAATTTTAACAAGGCAGGTAAAACATTAGGAATTAAAAACTTATCCTTTATTTGCTCAATATTACAAAATTGACGTGACGTTTTTTGATTTGTTAGGATAAACATTATTTTTTTTGTACCAATAAAACTTCCCCATTTTCAGTCCTCCATCATACATTAATTTCCAATAGTATAAACCATCGGGCAACATTTCCAATTGTTTTTTATCTATTGTATACGATTCTATATTTATAGCTAAGTCCTCCCCAAAAACGGTTTCATCCTCTTCGTTAATAATTGCTAATCTTGTATTAAAAGCTAATGCTTCGTCAAAATCAAAAGTAATGCTGTACATATATAATTGTTCATCTATAGGCGATGCCAATTTAATATTTACCGCCCCTTCTTCTTCCGAACGCATAATCATTGTTAATGCACGTTCGTATTTTTTTATTGGGCGTGTTATTTGTTTTATGCGTTGTAGTTTAATATCTAAAGCACCAAAAAAAGAATCGGGGGCAGGAGCTGCAAAAGGGAGTTTACTCACCAACTTATATAAACGAGTTACCCGTTCACGACAAGATTCGCAAGCCGTAATATGCTTATAAAAACTGCCAGGAAGCTGAAAAACACGATCTATTTTCATTGCTTCGGCATAAAGCATAACTCCCTCTTCACTGAGGTGTTCTTGTTTAAAAAGCTTAGTTTCCATCATTATTAAAATACAATACTAGCAAAAAAAAATAGCACCGCTATACAAAGCCCATCTAACTAAGTTTTATTGTAAACTACAATAAAGCTCATACGGCTATTGCACAAACGGCAAAGTACATAACAGCGAAGTTGTTTGGTGTAATACGCAACAAACAGGAACTTAATTATCTATTACTAAGGGGGAATAATAGATTTAGTTTCTTGTTGTTGATTGAATCGGGTTATGGGGGGGAGGATAAACAATTTGTTATCTCTACATGTACACTATCTGCAATATACAAAAAAAAAACTAATTGGGCCTAGTTAGGCGGCATATTTTATTTGATTTTTCATTCTTTTTACCCAAATTCTAATAGCATCAGCACTATTTTGTTTATTTTCTAAATTATTTAAAAATGCGGTTAAATAAGACCAAACATCTTTATCGGGTAAATCTTGATAATCGTTCTGAAAATGGCCTAATACTTCATTTATTAAAGCAGGCGGACAATCTTTCCAAAAAAACAAAATGTCCTCTTTTCTTAAACAAATTCGAGCATCTATTAAAAAGCAAAATCCAAGCCTGCGCCTTTTATTTTCGCCTAAAGCTGGAATAAGGCGTATATAAGCAGCAATCGTTTCGAGCATTTCTTGATGACGTTCTTCCTCGCTTAAGGGAAGGTAATTGTGGTTTTGTTCGTCTTTTATATTACCCAGCTTATAAGGGTCTACATGTATTTCTTTTAGCGACATTCGTTTATTGCTGCGGTATTTCTCATTCAATAAATTGGTAATGCACGTCCATAAATAGGTCGTAAACTTAGCCTCCCCTTTATACTTTTCTATTATACTCCTGTTAATAATTTCTTCTAATACAAACTGTAGTAAGTCTTCTTTGTCTGACGCAATAAAAGAACCTTTTTCAATGTATTGCGCTACAATATGTTTCCCTACAAAAACATGTTCCTCTAAAGTAATTCCTCTGCAAATTTCATCTGTTTTAGCAATGATAAATGTAATAGGATTAACTAAACGACTTACCTTAAAAGTAGGTTCGCTAAACGCTTGTTGTAAACGTAACAATACTGTTTTTAAGTAATCGTTGGATGAATGTTTTGTAAGAATTTTTCGGCTAGTATAATCATCAATTATGCCAGCCATTAGGTGCTTATATGTGCGAATGATTGAATGCAAGGGTTAAGTGCGATTTTAATAAGGTCAATAGGTTTGTGTGCTTCCTAAGATTTTTAAATAACCCACTATTTGTAAATCATCAAACTTCCATGCAAAAAAATGATAGTCAATTAATTACCAATTATTTATGCATTAAGATTCAATAAGTCAAAATTGACAGATCAAAAAATCATAAAACTATTGACAAGATAAATGTAAGCATTTTTTATCAGACATAAAAAGCTTTTAACATTTTTCTCACTCTATAACACCCTCTAGTACAATAAGGTAGCAATGCAAAACTTTTAAATTTGCCTCCCTAAAAATTACAACTTCCTGCTTTGTGTAACTATTTATTAAACATGCAAAAATAAAATTACATGGAATGCTGTGTTTACTACAATATTATTTACCCAATAATTATAATTCTTTCGCGTTTGGGTTATATACAACTCAAAGTTTATAATAGCTAAATGCATTATCAAGCCTTCTGTTATGAAACTATTTTACCCTATCCATTTAGCAATAAATTTTCTTAGAATACTAATTTATTCGAATGGCTTACAACTCAACCTGAACTAGAAGTCTCTATTAACCTAAGTTACGTATATAACCTCCAGCACTTAATGTTACATGACTATGCTAACGCTGAGGCATTACAAAGTTTTAACCCAAGTTGCGTATGTAATCCCCACATTTAATACTTAATGCTAAATTGTTAAATGGCTAAAATGTTTTACCTGCTAACGCCGAAGTATTACAAAGTTTTAATGGATTCAATATTATCAAAACTGTCGCTTTTGTATCGGTGTTCAAAAGTTGGGGGTTACCCTATCAATTTGGGTTAACAGGAACTAAAGATTAACGAAGCCAAGAGTTCCCCATTCATAGCACCTGCTTGAGTGTGAAAATGATAAAAAAAGCCCCGCTAACAAATACGTTAACGGGGCTGTAACTTCTAATATTAGCTAAAACTAATTAGCATCAATTAATAAAATCAAGTAATTATGGACGTGGACGTGGGGCAGGTGCTGGCTTTGGAGCTGGCTTTTGCTGACTCAAAATGAGTTTCTCCACATAAACGTCTCCTGTACTTGTTGCAATTTTAACCATATACATACCATTTGGTAAGTTACGTCCATCAAAAGGTACTTTGTAATCTACATTTTCATTAGCATTGGCATTGTACAAGTTGCGTATTAATTGCCCATCAATCGTATAAACATCAATGACTACTTTACCTGATACTGGCACATTAAACTCAACATTTGTAATGCCATTAGATGGGTTTGGATACATTTGGATGCTTGGCGCAGCCAATTTACCTCTACCACGACGTTGTGGTTCTATCCAATACCAACCAATAGTTGCATCTGAGTTAGGATCGTTAACATCACAGTAAACATAAGTAGTGTACCAGCCGCTTGGTAAATCGCTAACGGTAAGTACAGCACTACCTGTTGTACCACTCTCTACAAGTGTACCATCTTGGAAGTATACTTCGTAATCGTAAGGTGCACAGTCTGGGCCACCACCTGTAATATTTAAGGTAAAGCCACCATTACCGCCACCTGTATCTGGTGTTGTCGTGTAGCTATCAATATCCAGTAAATCGTTTTCTACATCTAAGTTTAAGTCGTTATTACTAAACTCGATGATTTGTGTTGGGTCGCCACAAGGATTGTCATCCGTTACTGTTACCGTCCATTCAGAAGCATCAGAGTAGATAACTGTTAACTCAGCACCAGGTACTAAATTGCCCATATCATCTTCTACTAATTGATAAACAATTGTTGTACGAACATAACCTGTTTTGTCCCATTCAAATACATAAGGAGGAGTACCGCCCCAAACGGTCATTACAACCGTGTTGTAGTAGTAAGTGTTAATACCACCGTTATCACCTTCAAATGTTTGTACATCAAATCCGTATAATTCGTCGCCTGCTGCACCACCTGCATTTACTACTACAGATGAAATACATTCGCAACCATTAGCATCGCTAACAGTAACATCATAAGTTCCTGCTGCTAAATCTGTAACTTGGTCGGTAGTTGCACCTGTTGACCAGTTGAAAGTATAAGGACCAACACCACCTGATGGTAGTATTTGAGCAGTACCATCTACATCACCTTCACAAGTTTCGTTGGTAACCAATGTATTAACACACGATAATGCACTTGGTTGGTTTAAGGTAACAGAACCAATAGCAGGACAGCCGCCAAAGCTATCGTCAGTAACTGTTACACCATAAACACCTGCAGGGACACCAGTAACAGTTGCAGTTGTAGCACCATTACTCCATAAATAAGTATAAGTACCACTTCCACTTACCATATCGGCTGTTATTGTACCTGTTGAAGCACCATTACAATCAATCGCATAACCATTATAATCGCTTATGATAAAGGCAACAACTGGATTTGGATTAACAATAAAATCAATCGTTTCTGTACCACATCCGCTAGTTAAGATATAAGTAATTGTAATAGGACTTGTGGTGATATTAAACTGTGTATCCTGAATAGTTGCTGTACCAGCTACACTCGTAACACCAGCACCACTTCCTACCATACCTCCTACGCCATCCATTGCCGTCCAAATAAAAGAAACACCTGGAGTTGCAACGCCTGCATCTTCTACTAATACATCCAAACGAATTAATTCGCCAGAACAAACTTCGTTGTCTGGAATTGGTGTTAAACCAACTGTTGTAGTACAAGCTTGGTAACCAAAGTCTTGGTCTAAATCAACAGGGTTGGCTAGGTCTAAAGTAGTTACCGAAGTATCATCTAAAGTACCATCTAAATCATAGGTTTGTGTTCCAGGTGCGCCTACGGTCATTACTTGGTAATCGCCAAATGGCAAGCCAGTAAATAAGTATTCGCCCATTGAACCAGTAACCGTTGTATATACTACATCATCAGCGGTTCCTAAGATACCATCAGGACCGTACCAAGTTAAGTTAACGGTAACGCCAGGAATACCCAACTCCGTACCACCATTATCTGTTCCATCCGAATCTACATCGTTCCATACAAAGTCACCAATTTGACCATCACAGCCAACGGTAACACTTACTTCATTAGAAGTACAACCTGTAGCAAAATCAGCAACACTAATTGTTGTATAAGCACCACTTGCCACACTGCTTACTACAATTTCGCCAGTAGCATCGGCACCGTAAGTACCATCAGCAGCACCTAAGCCTGTTAGCATATAGAATGTAAATGGTGTTAAACCTGTTAAGGTTACTTCGCCACCAGTACCATCTGTAGCACAAGATGCAACAGCCGAACCAATGTTTGGACTAGGTAGAATGGTTACATAAGTATAAGTAATGTCGATACAAGTAGAACCGTTCGACATCATAATGGCTTCAATATCGTCGCCAGCACTTATAACACCACCTCCTGAATTTTGTAAAGTAACGCCACCAAAGCTTTTCCATACAATCGCATACATACGGTAAACACCAGGAGCTAAAGCCGTATAGTTAAAGGCTGCCGTTGGGTCAGGTCCTTCTAATACAACACTTCCTGTTGTGCCACCTGGGTCATCTTCTGTTAAAGCATACGTATAACTGTAACTAGATAAAGGTGTTGGAGCAGGTCCATAAGCACCACCATATTGTACATCAAAAATACCGTTGATGTCATCTCCATCCCAGAAATCATCTACATAAGGTAAACCAAATGATACCATTGGGTCAACGCCTTCGCAGAATTCTACTTGTGGAATATCGCCTGCATTAACACTACAACAAGGTTGAACAGTAATGTTGATAGTTGCACTACCAGCACAGCCTGTTGCCGCATCTGTATAATTGTAAGTAACGCTGTTTCCACCAACGCTTGCTAAAGCAGGGTCGAAGTTTCCAGCAGCATCTACATAAGCAGCTACATCAAAGGTACCGCCAGCAGGATTTCCTACTAATGCGATAGCTGCACCATCGTCGCATAAAGGACCAGCAGGTGTAATACTTACTGTTGGACCATCATTAACCACAACGGAAGCAATTGCACTATTCACACAATTGGTTACCGCATCGGTATACGTATAAGTAACGCTATTTGCGCCGATAGCTGCTAATGAAGGATCAAAGTTACCCGCAGCATCTATATAAGCACCGCCACTCCAAGTACCGCCAGCAGGATTTCCTACTAGGGCAAAAGCAGCTGCACTTGTACATACAGGGCCAGCAGGGTCGATGGTTACGGTTGGTAAAGGATTGATTGTAATGCTTAAACTTGCTTGTGCCGTACAAGACGTTGGAGCAGGTTCTGTATAAACTACCCATACTGTTAATGGACTAGTAGCCGTAGCAGGGTCAACGGTAGTAATAGCACCGCCTAAAATATCAGGTGCGCCAGCACCATCGTCGTTGTACCATACATACGTACCAGCAGCAATGCCTGCGGTTAATGTTGGATTTGAACTAGCCAACATAATAGCTGCTGCATCTTCACAAACTTCAATAGGCGTGGTAGCAGCTAATACTACGTTACAAATTGAAATGGTAGCAGGGTCGTAATCATCATCAGATGGGTCTAGTGTATTTGGATCGTCATTCCCATCTGTTGTATAAGCACCATCATTAGGATCTGGTGCAGAGCCTGCGTTATCGCCAGGAGCCGAGTCAATATCATCGCCAGAGTCCATTGTAATTTCTGCGTTGTTGGTAACATCACCACTTGTAACTGTTGCATTGATGGTGTAATTTAAATCTACACAAACATCTTCTCCAACAGGTAAATCGCTAATGGTAAATACGCCACCGCCATTATCTGTAATAGTAGTTGCAGCACCTTGCGTAGTCATTGTTGGTAAGGTACCTAAACTAGCAAAGGTTAAATCGGTAGCACCATAATCGGTTACTTGTGTATTAGTAGCTTCGCCTAATGCGCCTGTGCCTTGGTTGTATACACAAACAGTATAGGTAACATTACTTCCTGGGCCATAAGGACCAGGAGTAGCAGTAGTATTTACTACTTTATCTAAAGCTAAATCGAACGTACCACAAGAGCAAGCTACTTCTAGTGCCGCAGGGGTAGGTAGTATCGTATAACATAAGCTCATGTATTCACCATCCGTATCAAAGTCTAGGATAGATGCACCTGCTGTTAGTCCGCCCGTTAAGGTAGCTAAATCAACAGTTTCTACATTAATTGCATATACATCGTACATGCCATTTGCTAAACCTGTAAATAAACCATCGTAGTTGTAGCTAATGATTTGGTCATTTGCATCATCTACTAAAACATACACTTGTGTATAATCAATGGTTTCGAAAGAGCCTCCTGCTGCTGGCGAGAAAATACTGCCACCATTAGGGTCTAAATCACAATCACAAGTAATACCTATTGGTCCACATAATACTTCTTGAATATCAACGGTAGTTGTACAAGCCGCATCACCATCATCAGTGGCAGTTATAGGAATGGTTGTTAAAACGCTTCCATTGCCGCTGTGTGTGTAAGGACCAAATGTTAAGGTAACACCTGCCCAAGCTTGTGCTGGGTTAATGCCATCGTCTACATTAATAGTACCGCCTGCACCACCTGTTACGCTGGTTACTTCAATAAAGTATTCTCCATCATTAGCACCTGTACAAACTGCCGCTGCATCAATTACAACTGGCGCACAAACTGCAATGCTAGAAGGGTCATAATCATCATCAGATGGGTCTTGCATAGATGAATCCATGTTGCCATCCGTTAAACTATCATCATTAGGGTCGGCAGGGTCGCCGCTATTATCACTTGGATTAGAATCTGTATCGTCGCCAGAGTCCATGGTAATTTCTGCATTATTTACAACAGAACCGCCTGTAAAGGCAGGGCTAATCGTGTATGTTAAATCAACACAAACATCTTCTGTACTTTCTAAATTATCAATTGTAAATACGCCACCGCCATTATCGGTAATTACTACGGCTGTTCCTTGCGTAGTCATTGTTGGTAATGGAGTTGCTAATCCAGCAAAAATTAAGTTGGCATTTCCATAATCGGTTACTTCTGTATTAGTAGCTGTACCTATAGGACCGGTGCCTTGGTTATATACACAGATAGTATAGGTAACATTATCGCCAGGAGCAAAAGGACCAGGGGTAGCGGTTGTGTTTACCATTTTAGTTAAAGCTAAATCAAAAGTACCACAATCACAAGCTACCTCAAGCGCAGCAGGAGTTGGAAGTACAGTATAACACAGACTCATAAATTCTCCATCTGTATCAAATAGCATAATATCTGCTCCAGTAGTTAAGCCAGCCGTTAAGGCAGCTAACTCTATAGTTAAGATATTAAATGCATATACATCGTACATACCATTTGCTAAACCTGTGAATAAACCATCGTAGTTGTAGCTAATTACCTGGTCAGTAGCATCATCTACTAGTGCATAAACTTGTGTATAGTCAATTGTTTCAAAAGAACCAGGAGTAGCTGGCGAGAAAATGCTGCCGCCATTAGGGTCCAAATTACAATCACAAGTAACACCAACAGTTCCACATAATACTTCTTGAATATCAACCGTAGTTGTACATCCAGCATCACCATCATCAGTAGCAGTGATAGGAATGGTTGTTAAAACGCTTCCATCGCCGCTGTGCATATAAGGACCAAATGTTAAGGTAGCACCTGCCCAAACTTGTGCTGGGTTAATGCCATCGTCTACATTAATGGTACCACCTGCACCACCTGTTATGCTGATTACTTCAATAAAGTACATACCATCTGCTGCACCCGTACAAACAGCTGCTGCGTCGATAACAATATCGGTACAAGCTGGCAATACTACTTCCGTAGGGTCTGTACTAGTCACCTCTGTCATTGGGTCGCTAGTTGGATTAGCGGTTACTACTGCTATGTTGGTAAATGGCATGGTTACCCCACCTGTTGTCATACAAGTATAGTTGAAAGATTCTCCTGGGTCGAAGATGGCATCCATATTACCAACTAAGGCTATTTCTGCTGCTGTCATAGTAGCATCCATATCACAACCTGGGGTTGCGGCATCGGTAATTACTACGTTTGTTAACGGAGCTGTACCATCGTTAGTTATGGTAATAGTAAAAGTAGCATCGCTACCAGATGTTACTGTTTGTGTATCATC
>JAHDBT010000023.1:0-5865 GCA_020630215.1 Bacteroidota bacterium | reverse complement strand
TTATGGTAATAGTAAAAGTAGCATCGCTACCAGATGTTACTGTTTGTGTATCATCTCCATCTGTATCTAATGGGTCGCCAGCAGTTGGTGTAGAATCATCCTTATCTAAAAGGATGCTACAAGTTTGAACCGTTATCACCGCACTAATCATACAGCCATTACTATCAGTATATGTGATATTAGCTGTTCCTGCCGTTACACCTGTTACGGTTCCTGTATTATCTACGGTGGCTACTGTTACATCATCACTAGCATAAGGCGTTGTCGCATCTGGTGTACCACTGCCTACCATTGCAACCGTACCATTTATACAAACATCAGCTGCGGCTAAGGTTGGTAAATCATTTACGGTTACTACCGCACTAACCATACAGCCATTACTATCAGTATATGTGATATTAGCAGTACCTGCTGCTACGCCTGTTACGGTTCCTGCATTATCTACGGTGGCTACTGTTACATCATCACTAGCATAAGGTGTTGTCGCATCTGGTGTACCACTGCCTACCATTGCAACCGTACCATTTATACAAACATCAGCTGCGGCTAAGGTTGGTAAATCATTTACGGTTACTACCGCACTAACCATACAGCCATTACTATCAGTATATGTGATATTAGCAGTACCTGCTGCTACGCCTGTTACGGTTCCTGCATTATCTACGGTGGCTACTGTTACATCATCACTAGCATAAGGTGTTGTCGCATCTGGTGTACCACTGCCTACCATTGCAACCGTACTATTTATACAAACATCAGCTGCGGCTAAAGTTGGTAACGGATTTACGGTTACCGTTACTTCTGCTGTTGCTTGACATCCAGTTCCGTCATCATACTCTACAGTAAATATGCTTCCTGTTGCTACTGCGTCTACATCTGCTGGGGTAGCTACTGTTGCACCAGCTGTTCCGCTACCAGTATACCAAGTTGTTGTTGCGCCAACTGGCGGAACTGCAGGAATACCTATTGCAGACTCATAGCTTGTTAAATCAACATTATCTACCGTTCCTCCACCAGCTACATCTTCACATAAGGCTGGTGTTTGTGGGGTTAAGGCTAAATTAGTTAATACGGTAACGGTAACGGTTGCCATCGCAACACATCCATTTTCATCGGTATAAGTTACGGTATAAACGGTTCCGTCGGGTACATTTGTATCTGAAGATACTGGACTCCAAACAGCAGTAGCACCAATTGGTAATACTGCTGGAATGCCAATAGCCGTTTCATAAGCAGTTAAATCTATAGTAGCAATTGTTCCACTTCCAAGAGTTTGCTCACAGAAAGAAGGAGTTTGGTTGATTAACATTGGTAAGTCATTTACTGTTACTACTGCACTAACTGTACAACCATTATCATCTGTATAAGTAATATTTGCCGTTCCTGCAGCTACACCTGTTACAGTTCCTGCATTATCTACGGTTGCTACTGTTACATCATCACTAGCATAAGGCGTTGTCGCATCTGGTGTGCCACTGCCTACCATCGCAACGGTACCATTTACACATACAGAAGCGGCGGCTAGGGTTGGGTCTACAGGAACAACAAAGGTAGTAGTAGTACCACAAGCCATGCCTGTAGCAGAAGAACCATCAAGTGGCGTATCTGTATTATCAGTAACAGAAATCGTGTAAGTACCTGCTGCCAAACTTGGATAACCTGCAAGTGCAGATAAGTCTAATGGCAATGCTGTAGCAGAAGTTACTGTTGCAGTAAATACGGTTGCTGGTGTTGCATCCATAATTTCTACGGTATATTCGGCATCGGTACCCGTTGAACTTGGCCAACATGGTAAACCACCAGATAAGGTAGTAATCGATACTTGATTACAATTAGCTACTGTTGCAGCTACCATAATTTCATCTAAGAAACGCAGTTCTATTGAATTGCTTATTGGTTGGCATTCGTAGTTTGGATCCCCAGATGGAGTTACCGTAGTTTGTATATCAATATCGCCACCAGTAAAACTATTGTCTATATTTATTTCATAAGCACCATCTGTATCAGCAGGATTAGCAGGCATGTAAACAGGGAAACATTCGGTTCCTGCTCCAAATACAGGGCCTACAACATCAAAAGTGCCATCTGGATATATCACATATATGTCAGCATCTACATTTGCACCAGTAATTTCTACACATACTGTAGCCTGAGTTGCAGCACCACCAGTAGCAACTGTTACACTTTGCGATGTACATCCACCAGGACCACAAGCCGTCCAATCGTTTTGCCCCATGGGTACGGTAGTTACTCCAGAAACTACTGGAGATAATGCATTCCAATCATAGAATACGGCATCATCTGGTCCTTCAGTAGCTGCATCATAATAGCCAATCGCTGCATAAATATATTCTAAGTTATCAGGTGTTGTTTCATCGGCATCACCACAACGCCACCAGTATCCGCCACCAGTATTTGTTGCCGTATATACAGCATTACCTTCACCACCTGCGCCATCAGCGGCATCGCTTTGTGCTTCGTTTAATGGTAAGGCAAAATCAACTAATGATAAAGGATTAAGCTCCGTTGGATTGGTAATAGTACCATCTTGGTTATCTTCTAACCAGATTACGGCAGGGGTTAAGCCTGCGTCAATACCAGGACCGCCAGTTGGAAGTGTTAAGCCTAGCGCTGTTGCATCCATGGTGTAGGCATCTAGCATACATAAATAGATTGGGCCTGTAGGGAGTGTTGGGGCTATTGCATCGCAGGTTGTGGCGCACATACAATCTTCTGTAAAGCTCGCCATCATATCTGTGTAACAGAATCCATCAAAAGGAGCCATTTGTGTTGCAGTTAAAGCATCAGCAATTGGACTACCTACTAGTACATTTAAGGCTGCTTCAAAAGCAACCAATTCTCCATCAGCTACATTAAAAGCATACACCATGTAAGTAGCCCCATCATCTGGATAAGCACCAAAAGTACCAGTTTGATTAACGGTAGTTACATTACCTGTAGCATCAACAATTGCATAAACCATTGAGTAGCCATCGCCATTACCGCTTGCTTGTGCATTAATGGTGTATGGATTGGCATCGGTACAAACACAAGGTGTTTGTTCTAAACAGCTTAATTGTAACACATCATACATTACGATACAACCTGGGTTGCCTTCGTCTTCTATGGTTAAAGTTACTTTGGTATTTTGAGCTGTATAAGCTAAAGCAGAAATCGCTCCTGCTGCTGCTTGCCCTGTTACGGTAGTACCACCTATACTTTCGGTAATGGTATAAGGACCTGTGCCACCTGTAATTGTATAATCAATATCAAAGGTACTGCCTATTGCACTACAAGAAGGTGTAGCTGTAATATCTAGCACTGGACACATAGAACAAGCTGCTGGTACGGTTACCATTACCTCAAAAGTACACAATGGGTCATCAGCATCGGCAAGCGTTAAAGTAATTGGGCTTGCTGCTACTAAGGCAGGTGTTATTGTAATAACACTAGAAGTATATTGCACACCTGCACCATAAGTACCCGTTTCGGTAGCGGTTAAGCTTAAGGCAGTACCATCAAAGGTGAAGCCATTAGGAAAACCGGCTAAGTCATCTTGGGTTACATCGGAGATGGTGAAGGTGAAAGTATCGTCTGTATCAACTGCTTGTGTGTTATTATTATCGCAGGCAGTTTCTGCTACAGTTGCGGCAGAGATAGCGCAAGCAGCACAAGCGGCAGCCTCAGAGGTAACCACAACACTGGCAATAGCCGAGCAACCTTCATCATTGGTATATTCTACATAATAGGTTGTAGTTGCTGTTGGAGCAACTTGTGTACCTGCCGTAACACCGTCTGCATCTGCGGCTTCCATTGTAACAGAATTAAAACCAGCTGCGTTTGGATCGAATACATACCAAGTAAATACACCATTCGTACCAGGATTAGTTAAAACGGTTGGGTCTGGCAAGGTTGCATTTTCTGAACCATCATTACAAATGGCGGCAGGTGCTGTAACAGCATCTAAAGTTGGGGGAGCAGGGATAGTAATCGTTTCTGAACCAGCAAAAGGTCCAGGAGCCATACAACCAGCTTCATCAGCAACGCCAGTTAGTACAAATGTACCTGGCAAACTTGTATTTAAAGTAAAAGGAGATGCTGCTGCGTACCCATCATAGCTTACGCCATCAATAGTATAAGTAAACTCCCAAGGTCCTGTTCCTGTAAAATTAAATATTACTTGTCCGTCAGAACCACAATCAAAAGGATTTATACTTGTAGTGATTGAACCACCAGGTAAATCACGAATAGTAATACAAGCTTCATCAGTATCTACGATTCCGGCACAACCATCAATTGTAGCACAATCGCCATCAATACTAGAAGCAGAGGCTGTTAAGGTAACTTTTAACTCTCCATTGGTAGCTACATCAGAAAATGGAATTTGTCCCATTTGATCTACTGAACCATCAGAAGCAATTAGTTCAGTAACTGCCATACCATCTGTGTCTGTATAAGAAATACAGTAGTTTTGTCCAGCCGGAACACCATTTAATAGGACATCAATCATAACTGTTCCATCTCCTACACATTGGTCTACAAGCATAGGCTGTAAATCAACCTCAGGGCAAGTTATTGTATAAGTAGACGTAGGGCCTACATAATTAAAATCTAAATCCGTACAATTCGGGTCGATTGGCGAGATTAATGCTTCAATATTTAAAGCACCGCAAAGGGCTAAGTCTTCTGGCGTAAACATGATACAAAGGGCAGCGTTTCCTGCACCTACAACACCAAAATAATCGTTATTATTATTAGAAAAAGATGCACCAGTATAACCTGAATTGTTAGCATCAAAATCTAAGGTATATAAGTCTCCAGACATACTTCCTGGAGTAGCACTTACTGTAATATTATCAAACGCAATATCCTCATCTCCATCTTCTAAATTCATTTCTATTGGAATAGATAATGTTGTACTACCTGCTGGCACAGCAATAGTTGCACAATAATTAGTAAAGATTTGCGTAATAGCCGCTCCATCGCCTATACCATCAAAATCGGTATCAATTTGAGGTTCATTATTGTTACCAGTACCAGCATTAGTACCTTCTATCCATATTAAATTTCCAGTAGTTGTTCCACTATCAATATCAAAATCAAAATGCACATAGTTATTATCTGCAGTATTATCATAATCTTCTGCTCCGTCAGCAGAATCATCTTCTGCTAGGTCTACACAAAACTCAATAGTTGTACCAGCAACAGCTGTTACATCTATACTAACAATAGTTAATGTTGCAGGATTTGTTAGTCCTCCGGGACCGTCTATATCTTGTGCACCAAAATAATTGGTAGTAGCACCAGGAATCACGAATGTACTTCCTATCTGAATAGTTGGTTTAGGAATAGCAATACAACCAACTTGTGTCGCAGTTGTTGCAATAGTAGCCGTAGCTGTTGTAGCATCTTCTGTAATTGGATCTGTTGCATCTGCATACCAGCAAATTTCTCCACCTCCGGGTAAATCTGTGCCATCAAGGCATAGCGTAATTTCCTCTGCTGCACATAAAGTAGCATCTGCAGTTGTACCTGTTGCATCTAAGGCAGAAGGACAAACAGGAGGTGCTAAACAGTTAAGATCAACATTTAAGGTAACGGGTACATAACAACCAGAAGCATCTGTTACAATAACTTCGATAGTAGTTGCCGCATCACCTGTATTTAATAAAAAGATACTATTGGTAGACGCTGCACCTTGAGATGTTCCATCTAATATTAATTCGTAAGTATTATTAGAACCACCCGTTACAAAATCGGCAGCATTAATAGTACCTGCAGTCGCATCTCCTGCAGCACAATCAATAGGGTCAACTGTTACTGTTAATGGGTCTACTACTTCTACTATAAACTCTTCTCTTTCGT
>JAHDBT010000497.1 GCA_020630215.1 Bacteroidota bacterium | reverse complement strand
GAAGGCGTAGCAGCGGATGGTTCGGTATGTGTGCCTTGTGACGGCGGTCATATAAACCCAGATTGCTTAACTGAGTTCTGCACCTTTACACAAGGTTACTATGGTAATCCTAATGGCGTTCAGTTTGGACAAACAACTACCGAAATAATTGAGGAGGCTTTGGCTGCAAACGGTGGCTCTATTACCATTGGTTCGGGTATACGCAGCCTCACTATTAGCGATGCACAATGTATTATTGATTTATTACCTGGTGCTGGTGGTAGTCATGTATTAGCCTATACATCAAGTAATGGCTCTTGTGCAGGCGACAATCGTACACGCAAAGGAAGACTTAAAAATAACCTAGCTACACAAACGATTACTTACACGCTTAATACCCTTTACGACCCAACTTTATTGGGTTTAGATTTAAACACTTGTTTGGTAGATTTACTCGACCCAATTGATGATGCAAGTCTTATTGATGCCATTAATAATGTACTAGCAGAACTAGCTGTTGCAAATGGTGCAGCCTTGTTAGATTTTGCAAATTATGCTTTAGGTGGAGGTAATACGGGAGGAGCTAGTTTAGGAGATATTACAGCTACGCTTGGTGCGGTTAACGACTTTTACGATGAATGTGCAGCTTGTGCAGGAGCAGGTAAAAAGGAAAAAACGAGTCCTGTTGTTTCTATCAGCAATTTAGAAATGAGACTTTATCCAGTTCCTACTACTACTAATTTATATATTGAGTATCCTGCTGATTTCGAATCGGCATCTCAGGTAGTGGTTTATAATTTAAGCGGACAAATTGTTCACCAAGGTGTAAATAATTCACAGAATGGAACAAACCGTATACACATTGATGTAAATGATTACCCTATTGGAATGTATCTCGTATCAATCCAAGTGGAAGGACGTACTTTTATTGAAAAGTTTACCAAAATTGAACAATAATTGGTATCTTAACATAGCAAACAGCTCTAGTAGCTTGCAGCTTGGTTAAAGCCAGCCAAACTATTACAGATACTAGAGTCCGCCCCTGTCATTTTTTATAAATGGCAGGGGTTTTTATTTGATGAAACTCATTACTTGCTATGGTTAAATAGCTTACTAAAAAATGTTAATCCGCACCATTTTTACTAAAATGTACTGCTGAGAGCTTTGCACAACCATAAAGATGTAATATCTTTGAACAATTAGAGTTATTAAAAGGTTAAACTTTCTAAAACAGGAAAGGAATCTGCCATTTATTAACATTTTATTACTACAATATAATAATCACATCATCATGAAGAAAATAATTTACCATCTTATTGCTATCGTGCTTATATCGAGCAGTAGCCTTTTGGTAGCTCAAGATCGCAATACTGGCGGCATTGAGTTTTTTGAGGGAACTTGGTCGGAAGCGGTTCAAGCAGCCAAAAAACAAAACAAAGGTATTTTTTTAGACGGCTACACATCTTGGTGTGGGCCTTGTAAAAAAATGACGAAAAATGTTTTTACCGAAGCAGCAGTTGGAAAATATTATAACGATAATTTTATTTGTGTAAAACAAGATATGGAAAAAGGGGAGGGCGTAAGATTGGCTCAACAATTTCAAATTACCGCTTATCCAACTTATGTATATTTAAATTCGGATGGCAAAAGAGTACATCGTTCTATGGGTTATCAACAGCCAGAACAATTTATTAAAACGGGTACGATGGCGGTAAACGAAGATACCCAATTTTACACCCTTAAAGCAAAACACGATAAAGGAAAACTAGATAAAAAACTGATTCCTAACTTTGTTGCAGCGGCTTTTAATGCCAATCAAGCAGAAGTAGCATTGGATGCATCCAACAAACATTTAGGAAGTTTGAAAAAGAAGCACTTAAAGCAAAAAGAAAATATGGATTTTGTAATGCTTATGTCTATTTCGGAAGAGAGCAAAGCTTATGATATTTTACTAGCGAATAAGGAGCAATATGTAGACGCTTATGGTAAAGAAAAGGTAAACAGAACTTTATACCAAGTACAGCAGGCAAAAGTAGCACAAGCTACTAGAACGAAAGATGCAAAAGTGCTACAAGATGCCATGAAATTTAATAAAACACATATGCCAACCGCTGCCGACAAATACAATGGCGAATTGTCGTTAATGTACTATCAAGAAGTGAAAGATTGGAGCAACTATTCTAAAACTGCCAAAGCTTACGTTCCTAAATATGCCATGGATAATTGGAACATCCTAAACAGCATCGCATGGACTTTCTACGAACATGTGGATTGCCAAAAATCTTGCGGACAGGCAACTGATTGGGCAAAAAAATCAATGGAAATAGAAGAAAACTACTACAATACCGATACTTATGCGGCTTTATTATTTAAAAGCGGTCAACACAATAAAGCGCAAGTAGCTGCTAAAAAAGCCATCAAACTAGCCGAAGCGGATGGCATGGAAGCCAAAGAAACGAAAGCCTTATTAGCAAAAATTGAAGCACAACTAAACAAAGGAAAAGCAGATATTCAAGATTAATAGGATGCTTGTTTAAAAAATAATAAATGCTAAAAAGCCTGATCATTTAAATAATGATTGGGCTTTTTTACTTACTCGAACTTATATAGTTTCCTAAGCACTTGCTGTCCATCAATTTCAAATAAAAGCAAATACATCCCATCCACAAAATTAGATAAATCAACAAGTAATTGCTTGTCTTGGATTTGGGGGTAAAGAAGTAGTTCTTTGCCTAAAATACTGTAAATACGAATATTGATATTTGTGCCTGCTAGTTCCTCCTTAAAGTCAATTAAAAATTGGCCTTTGGTAGGATTAGGGTATATGTTGATGGCTTGGTTTAGCACATCAGCTTCCCCAACAAAAGTTGGATAAGTTGGATAAGTAGGATTTGTTGGGTAGGTGGCTACTATTACACAACCATTTGCATCTATAATTTGGACACTTATAGTATCATTTTCGTTAAAAGATATAGTGGGTGTCTCCTCTTCATTACTCCAATAATAATAATAATTTCCTTCCGTATTAGGAGTGCCTCCCTCAATTGTTACACTAGCTGTAAAGTTTACACCATTATAAATAGACTGGATGGAGGCACTAAAAATGGGTTCTGTTACCGTAAATTCATCTAGTAAACAGGTGATTGTATCATTGCCTGATTGATACCCCATGTAAATGGGATAAGTGCCAATTGGTAGTCGTAGGAACGCATCGTTGGGACTAAAGGTAACCCCATCAATAGAAAAAAGTGGAGGATTAATAATGGTTGATAAATTAGGACCATTGATGGAAACTGGTTCGATATATATAGAAAATCCATTAATCGTATTGCAATCATTGGTATTTGTTAAATCCTGTAAAGAATCAATATTATAGGTGATAACTTCGCAAAAATTAACCTCGCAACCTTCGCCATTTATAGTTGCCAAAAGTGTATCGCAACCAAAGCTATCTGTAATTGTCCATTCGTAAATGGGTTCCATTAAGTTATCCAACGTAAATTGATTGCCAGTAATAAGCTCACCGTTAACTAAATAGGGCGTTTTGCCGCCAGTTATGGTAATGCTTGCACTATAAGAAGCAATATCGCAAATAATGTTAGGTTGACTAATGGTTAATGGTTCTATTACTTGTATTTGTAAGGTTTCACTTACCGCAGGACAAAAATCAGATTCATTAACGTTGTAACTAATATTGTAAGGGGGAGTTGTTCCCACTTCAGGAAAAAATACCGTGCCTATAATACCGTTACCTTCCCATTGTCCAAGAGAAGAAGGTGTATCAATAAAAGGACTTAGATCCAGTATCGTTCCTGTACATAGTTCTAGGCTATTTTGCGTTAAGCTAATTTGTGGCATAGGCATTATGGTTAACTCAAAAGTAGCACTATTAGTACAGTTAGATTCGGTTACCCTATATACTAGCGATAAGGTAATTTGTTCCTCATAGTCTAAAGGATTAATCGTCGTAACAGGAGTGTCTTCTAGTAGCCATTCTCCATTTTCGCCTGTAATAAGGTAGGCATTTCCCAATAAATCAATAATGCCGTTATTGGCGCATAGGGTATCAGCGGCAATCACTTCTACTATTGGTAAAGCAGTTGCTATTACATCAATAGCAGTACTTTGTGTACTAGTACAATTAGGATTGGCGGGATCGACTAATTCAACCGAATAATTACCTGCTTCTGAAGGTTGAAAGATACCATCTAAAGAAATATCAATTAGATCTGCATTTTCATCATACCAATAAGCATGATAACTAGCACTATTGCTAATCGTAATGCTTGGAATTGGGCTTCCTGTACAATAATTTATTATTGTTTCATCAGGTATTGCATCAGGAGGATTTGTAGAGGTTGATATAATAGTTGCTGTGCCAATAACAGCACATTCATTGTTATCTGTCACGGTTACATTATAGTCGCCAGGAGCTAAATTGGTAGCAGTATCGGTTGTTTGTGAATTAGTATTTGTATCCCATAAATAAGTGTAAGGAGCAGTTCCGCCTGTTGCGCTTACTATTGCTTGCCCATTCGCATTACCACAAGCCGCATCAATACTACTAGTGGTAATTGTTGGATCATCTGTAGCAGCTACTATAGCAGTACTGGTTACTATGCAACCATTATCATCTGTCACGGTTACATTGTAATCACCAGCAGCTAAATCCGTAGCGGTAGCGGTTGTTTGTGAATCAGCATTTGTATCCCATTCAAAGTTGTAAGGTGCAGTACCATTTTCAGGTACTACAGTTGCCGAGCCATTTGCTAAATTACAAGACTCCTCTGTGGAAGTGCTAGAAACATTAGGTGGAAAAGTACCTAAAATCTCAATATTAGTAGAAATGACACAGCCTGCATCATCTGTTATAACTACCTCATGCATACCTACTTCAAGACCCGTGAGGGTTGCTTCGTTAAGTGCAACATCGCCATCCCATTCGTAGGTATAGGGAGGAGTGCCACCAGAAACGGTTACAGCAGCTTCTCCGTCGTAATTACCACAAGTTGCATCTATTCCTATAATCTCCTCAACTATTGGTGCGCCATCATCACTAATATTTGCTGTGCCAATAACCGTACAGCCATTGTTATCTGTTACGGTTACTTCGTAGCTGCCTGCTACTAAGACGGTTGCTATTTCGGTAGTTTGTCCTCCACCATCATTCCATTGGTAGTTATAAGGTGGGGTGCCATCAGCAGGAATGGCAATTGCTTCGCCATTGTCTTGTCCACAGCTAGAACTGATGGTGGTAAAACTTACAGTTGGTGTATCCGAATCATTAATGTTGATATTTTCTGTTGCCGTACATCCACTTGCATCTGTGAG
>JAHDBT010000496.1 GCA_020630215.1 Bacteroidota bacterium | reverse complement strand
TAATTAAGTTTTAAAGATTAAAATACCTACTCTTTTTTTACAAGGTTTTTCGGTAATATGCCTTGGTAATTATTGTTGTTTTCAACTAATTACTCCACAATATTACGATGAAATAACAAGGTGTTTAATTACAAAAAATGGGAAATGTTATGAAATTTTCAAAATTTTATTTTTCATAAATTATTTAAACAATGCATAAGCTAATTGATAAAAGAGAGGCTATTGTTAAAAATTAATTAGAATGAGCAATAAATTGTACTTTAGAAAACAAATTTGCTAAATAATTAAAGGTAATTACAATAAAAAGCGTAGGCAGTAGCTTTTTTGTTAATTGATTAGTAACAAAAAATGTTATGAAAAATGGAGCAAAAATGGAGATTATTTTTTGGGAAAGAATTAATTTTGTTGATAATTTCAAATTATGAACAGCGCAAAAAGTAAGTTTAGAAGAAAGGCAAGCCATAAACTATCGTTGTAAAAAAGTAAAGCCAGCTAGTAGTATTACAACTAGCTGACTAGTGAATTTATCAATTAAATATCAATGGACATATTTTTTTATTTAATTACTATTTTTTCAGAAGTAATTACTCCATTAGCAGTAGCTAATTGTATCAAATAAATACCCTCATCTAAATAGCTAACATCTACTCTATCAGCATATATATATTCAGATTTTATAATTTTGCCTTGCAAGTCAAATATAGAAAGCAAAACATCCTCTTCCAAATCATTATACCCCTTAATGTTAATGTAGTCTGTAGCAGGATTGGGATATAGTTCTACATCTACATGCAAATTGTTATTACTTGTTTTACATCCTGTTATTACGGCATCAAAAGTATAGTTTTTAGATTTCCAACCTGTACAAGGCATTTGAGAAAGTGCAACGGTAACACGATAAGTATATCCTCCCCAAAACTCCCAACTTGGATGCCCGTCTTTCCATATATCTAATAAATTAACAGTACCTAATTGCCCTACTACCCAACCTGTACTATTCCATGCAAGCGTAGCTCCACTACTACTAACCTGGCTAATTGAAATATGATAAGCTGCTTCGCCATAAGAGTGCTCTCCACTTAGAAAAATAGGGTCGCCCATGCAAACTAAATCATTAAAATAAGTACCACTTATATCAATCAAGTTAGCATTCACTTCTGGTTCTCCTATTTCTATAGCTTCTGTAGAACCATCTGATACCCAAATTCCCATACAACCTACATTTTGACCTAATAAATTACTAACACTTGAACACCCTCCGCCAGCTATTTTAGAATGATAGCATTCTACACGATACTCTCCTTTTTCTAAATCATTTAATTCAAAAACTTTAGATTCGTTAGCAACAAGTTTTATAGAATACCAGCCACCAGAAGTTTTTTTAAATACTTCCCACATATACGTCATTTTATTACCTGCCCAAGCAGGCCCACTAAAATAACAATTGTAGCAAGCTGTTTGATCGGTAACAACTCTTAAACCATCGCAATCATTGTGTGAAATAGTAACAGTAGCATTACTAATGTTAGACATTAAAAATAAACATAAAAATAATACAGTTGAAAATAATGCTTTCATTTTGATTTGATTTTTAAAGAATGAAAAAAATTAAAATGGCGATTGAGATTTTGTAAAATCTGTTAATCTCCATTAGTATTGGTTCTTAATAGTTAATCATTAACTACCTTACAAAAGTACAGCAGTTTCATTTCGTAAGTAATTACAAGAAGTAGGAAATGTTACGTTGTTTTCAAATCTTTTTTATCTTAAAATGAGGTAACTCATGTAAAAATGAAAGCAAATGTAGGAAGGTAAATAAATCGAGTTATTTGTTAATAATAAAAGTAATAGGCTAATACCTTGTTTAAGGAAAAAAACAAGTATTTACACAATAATAAAGGTATAAAACACTACAAAACTTAATTACAAGATTTCAGAAATGTTAGAGATAAAGCGTGAAAAAAATATGAACTCAAGTCGAAATATTAAGTAGCATGAATTAAGGGACGCAAACTAAATAACTGTCTGTCCCTAAAGATTAAGTTTGGTATAAACTACTTATAGTTAATATAGGCTATACAAGTGATTTTTGGTTTCTTTTTCCTCAACATAAAGTGTTTTTAAATAAATTCGATACGAATAATTATATTAAAGATTACTTGTTAAATCTTTGCAGTTAAAAACATCAATAGAGAAAACAAGTCTAGACCTTTAGGCATTAGACTTGTATTTTACGTGATAGCGTGTATAAAACAAAAAAAAGGTCAGTAGCCCTCAATGACTACTGACCTAACACCATACGAGATTATTGTTCTTAATAAAAACTTAGAAAGTAGACCTCGTATTACCAAGTGTATAAACAAAAAAAATCAACTTTGCATTTTTAATATTGCTGTATTTATACACTCCTTTTTTTAAGTAAAAGGGAAGCAACTACTATAACCATACCTCCCTTTCTTTTCTAAAACCACTAAATTTCATCTACCTAGAAAACTTATTAAATAAATAATGCCAAAATTAAATGCTACTTATTTAAGTATCGTTAACTTTGTAGTTGTTTGCTATTGTGATGCTTGTTTCTTCATAGTGTTGATTTCTTTTTATTGTTACTAATTTGGTTTAAAAAAATAGGTTTTTGGGAAAAACAATAAGGGTTAGCCTGTGAAAAAAATAGGTTTTTGGGAAAAACAATAAAGATCTAGCTTGTAAAATAATAGGTCCCCAATTAGCGTGTTTCTAAGTGTGCTGCATTTATTGGTAGCTATTGCATTAGTTGTTTGTAAATGCCAGCAGTTTCTATTGCTAGTGAACTGCTGGTCTATAAATAGTAGGTTATTAATGTACAATCAATTTTTTGCTAATACTTTCTGTTTCGGTTTCTAAGGTGTAAAAGTAAATACCTTCAGGTAGTATCGCTGCATCAAAACTCGTACGATATTGGCCTGCTTTTTGGGTAGTATTTTCTAATTGTTGTACTACTTGTCCGCCTATATTGTAGAGGTTAATTTGCACAGGGCTGTCTTGTGTGATGCTGTAATTAATGTGGGTAATACCTCCTGTTGGGTTGGGATAATGCGTAATATTTGTAGTGGCTTCCGAAAAAGCAAAACGGTTTGTTTTTCCATCTACATCGGCTACTGTTGCTTTGATGCCGTAGGTAACATTTCCATTTGGGCAAGTACTCATGATTTTAGATACAAAAACTTCCAATGTTGATAAACACATAAATCCTAGGTATGGTGAAACTCTTACGATGGTAATATCTGCAATTTTTTCAGGGATGTCATAAGAGGCTGCCTCTTCATCAAAATAAAATTGGCTTGCTTCAATTGTAAAGCCTGAGAGACCAATAGCATCATCTCCTGTTATTGAAATCGAAGTATTTGTATTGGTGATTCCCGAAACATTATAACTGTTATTATATCCGCCACTAGTAGGAATATCCCAAAAAACATCTACATTTCCATAACCACAAATGTAATTAGCCTGAAAGTTCTCATTGCAACTTGTGGAACCACTATTATTTCCACCACTGCCTCGTTGTGCAAAGGTTTGACTTGAAATTAATAAAAGGCATATCAGCCCTAGTCCATTAAATGGTTTTAAATAATTTTTGAGCATGATTATTGATTTTAATTGATTAAATAATACTTGGTGGTTGATTTGATGTTGTAAAGGTAAGGCAGCCAACCTTTTTATATAATTACACGTTTTTTAAAATGTTATGAAGTTTTAAGCAGAAAAAATGCTAACTAATTAGTTTTCAATTAATTGCAAACAAAAATGTTGCAAGTATATGCTCTTAATATTTTGTACTTTTGTGGCATATTAGTTGTTCCAAGTATTTTTCTACTAATTAGTTTTACCTTATGCAAAATACCAAACTCGTACAAATACTTTTTACGCTAGATAAAAAAGAACTTAGCCGTTTTATTAAGTTTGTAGAATCCCCTTTTTTTAATACCGATACTAAACTGGTATTACTTACTAAATATCTGGTTAAGAATCTTACCAAAGGCGAAAAGCATTTAGATAAAGACCTTGTATTTAAGAAGGTATTTCCACAAACTAGTTATACAGAAACCTCTAAAAGAGTAATGACAAGTAATTTGTATAAACTCTTGCGCCAGTTTATTAGGCATTCTTTTATAGGGGCAAATCCTTACGAGGTAGAATTTAAAGGGCAATTGCGAACACTTGATTTTTACTTGCATAAAGGGTTAAATGACCATTTTGAAAAACAATTAGTAGAATCGAAAAAATTTCAAGAAAAATATCCTTATAAAAATTACCGGTTACATTTTAATAATTTTCTACTTAGCGGACAAGAAGCTAGATACCTGAGTAATAAACGCCAAACAAATGAAGCTCTAAACCAGCTACTAAACGATCTTGACACTTTTTATACTAATTGTAAATTGCAATTATCAACGTTAAAACTAACACATGATCAATCATTAGGTATTGAATCGAAATTTAATTTTATAGAAGAAGTTCTTCGTTCGTTTAATCAGATAGAACATTATCAAAATATATCGTCTATTGTGTTATACTACCATGCTTTTTTACTGATTAGGGCCGCCAACAATGAACAACATTACGAAAATTACAAAAATGTATTGAGCCAACATCTCCCCAACTTAGAAAAAGAAGAAGCACAAAATTTATACGTCCATGCCATTAACTTCTGTTCGTCGATGATTGCCAATGGCAAAACCAATTATTATGAAGAACTTTTCCATATTTACAGAATAGGCATAAACACTAAATTAATATATGAGAAAAAACAGAAGCTCTCTATTGGTAATCTTAAAAATATTATTACGATAAGTATTTCACTTGGTAAATTAGATTGGGCAACTCAATTTTTAGACGATCATAAAGAAAAATTAGCCAGTCAAGAACCCGAAAAAATTATTCAATATAATTTAGCATTTATTGCCTATCATCAACAAAAATACCCCACGGCATTAAATTTACTAGTCGATAAATACACAGATCCTTTTTACAATATAAGTGCAAAAATACTGCGCCTTAAAATTTTTCAAGCTACTGATGACATCGACCGTTTAGATAAAACAATGAACAGCTTTCGAGTATTTATGTCGGAAGGAAGGATTAAAGGAATTTCTAGCAGATACCAAGAATCCTATCGCAATTTTGTTAATATTTTGTATCGTATTAACAGTATAAATACCTATAAAAACGACGAACGCATCAATACCTTATTAGCAGAAATCAAATCTTGCGATCCCTTATCACAAAGGGCATGGTTGCTGGAAGTGCTAGAGGGAATGCGCTAAAATAGTGCGTAAAACAA
>JAHDBT010000495.1 GCA_020630215.1 Bacteroidota bacterium | reverse complement strand
TTGGGAAATAGAATAAATTAAATTGGTGGAGGTTATTTTTTCTCATTCACTTATCTACTGTTAACATTTCAATGTGCTACTGAAAATCCTCGTCGGTAATATCAATCGTACAATCTTCTCTCGAATTACGTCCGTCTTTGCTTTCTCTTGTCCAGTTATTTGCATCTAGTAGGTTTTTGGTAACTACCTTGCCACTAGCGGTTGTTATTACAATAGAATCTATGTCGTTAGTACAAGTGTAATCATCCCCTGTAAAACGCCCCATAAAATCGTTCCAGTACACTTCCTTTTCTTCGTTTGGATTTAATACAACTTCATTGCCCGTACTATAAACGGTATAAGCGGTAACTGTTAATGTTTCGGAAGAGGTATTATTAATTGATTTAGTAAAAGTTGTACCTCCCTCACAAGCACACAACAATAATAATATCGAAAAACATAAAGAAAACTGAATTACCTTGATCATAATTTTATTTTTTTATTAGTAAAAGTGTTCTAAAATTTTTATCTGTAGCCATTATATACAAGCACTTGTTTTTGCTTGTTTGCTACTGAATTGATAACTCAAAATTATTGCAAGAAGTTGTTTTTTGCAAGGCAATTAATTGCTATTTCATCCGTTATTCTAACAAGCATTTATTTCATAAAATATTATTAACCAATTATTTAAAGCACCTAAAATTCCGTTTTTAAAATGATAAAAGAAGATTTATTTGAACTGATAAAGTCAATGAGTACTGCCGAAAAAAGGCTTTTTAAGCTAAAAGCGTCTACTTATAATAAGCATGATAAAAACAGTCAGTTATTCGATGTATATGCCAATTTAAAGGATTTAAGGAAATTGGATAAAGTAGTAGCAAAAAAACTAACGACTCCTCGCATCCACAAGCTTCATTCAGAACTTTACCAACAGTTACAAGTATTTTTTGCAGAAGAAGAAATTAAGTCGGATAGGAAGTTGCAATTGCAACAAAAAATATTTACTGCTCGTAATTTTGTTACCAGAAAGTTATTTAAACAAGCTAGTAATATCATAGAAAAGGTATTGCAAGAAGCCTTGCATTTTGAATGGTATTTAATTGCTTTTGAAGCAATATCAATCAAACAAAAACTAACTAATTATTTATCTAGTCAAAAAGGCAGCGAGGATGTTAGGGAAAAATTGACCGCAACATTCGACTTTATTATTAATAGAATTTACGAAACAAACAGGCGGTTTGTTATTTACAACAAATTACTCAATGCCTACCGATTAAAAGGCCCTGCTAGAAACAAAACAGAAATTAAATACTACCGCAGCTTAACAAAAAATATTGATTTAGAATATGGGGAAGATTTTTCTATTCAAAGGAATAACATTTTAATAAAAACCAATCTCAGCTTACTTTGTCAAGAACAAGAAAATTCGTTAAACAACAAAAAAACGCTCCTGGAATTATACGAATCCTACGAACATATTTCTAGTTTAAATCCTAGGGATTGTTTAATTGCTTATTATAATTATGCAGGCGAATTGATTGAACAAAATGAGATGGCTACGGCTAAAATTATTCTGGATAAAATGGAGGTGATGATTAGCAAGCATAAAAACACGAAAATATTTTTATTGTATCATTGGGGCTTATCGCTTACTTATGCTATTAGAAAACAAGATAGCAAACAATCCTTATTATTTGCCAATAAAATAGCTCCTTTAATTTGGGATGATGGCGATGCTATTTATAAAAACTATATTTCAGTAAAAATTACGGTTGCCTATTTATTATCCAACGAATTTCACCAAGCATTAGATTTTATTAATTTAATTTTAAATAGCCCCATCAAAACACAACGCAAAGATTGTTATTCGTTATTATTAATGTATGAAATAGTGATTTTTATTAAATTGGGCTGGCAAGATATGGCTTTGTCTAAATTACCCAGTTTAATTAGGTATTTAAAACTGCACTATAATAAAAATGCTTTTGAAGATTGGTGTGTAGGGCTTTTAAGAAAATTAATCTCCGCAGAAAAAAAACAATATCAAAAGCATATTAAAAATGCATTACAAACAATTAAAGCAGTTAGGGATAATGATTTATCGGTAAATATTTTAGAGGTTGGAGAAATTGAAATTTGGTTGCAGCATGAAATAATAACAGGCAATTAATTTACATTTCTCCTACTTTCCATAAAAACAGTAAGTGATACAAAAAACAGGAAAAAAATAAAACTGCGTATTTCTATTGAATTTATCCATCCGTAAGAGATAACTTCTATATTTTCAATGCGAAACATATTGTAATCCTGCACAACAAAAGGATAGCTATACGGAAAATACAATGCCATTGCGTTATCTGTTGAGCCTAGTATAAGTCCAACAATAAATGCAAAAACACCAAAACCTGCGGGTATTAAAAACCCTTTAAATCGAAACCCTAAAAACAATTGAATACTTAGTAGCCCTAGTAAAGAGAGAAAGGTATGTGCTAATTTTTGGGCAAACGGCAAGCATTGAAAGGTGTAGTATTTAAATTCCATTTCGGGTAAAAAGAAATCCAATAAATGCCCACAAATAAATATACTGCCTATTAAGAGTAAAAAAACAAAACTAATAATTAACAACAAAGTAAGGAGTTTATTAATTACCGTAAATGCCCGATGCAAAGGAGCTGTATATTGAAATTTAAAAATACTAAATTGATGCTCTAAATATAAAGCCGCACTAAATAATAATACACTAAACGGGATAGACATAAATACAGAAAATACGCCTACACTAGCAATATTAATTCTTTGCCAAGGATTTCCTCCTAGCGTAGCGACTCTATTTACATCAACAAAATGTGCCGAAAAAACAATGGCAAAAACAGTCAACACGACTACTCCGCACAACCAAAAAATGGGCAAGTATTTTAGTTTAATAAATTCGGCTTGAATTAATCTAAGCATTTTTGTTATTGTTTTTGTGGTTATTTTCGTTGGCAAAAGATAAAAATAAAGTTTCTAAGTTTTTGGCTTTGGGGCGCACCTCATAAATATCAATTCCGTTATTTACTAACTGTTTAATTATTTGTGGTAATTCGTGTTCCTGTTCTACAACTAATTTTATTCGCCCTTGCTCTTCTTTATTTTTTCTAGCAACAGGAATAATTGCTAGGGCTTTATTTACATCCGATACTCGTAGTATTACTTCTAGGTTTTGTTGTCGCAATGCCTGTAACTCGTCTAAGCTGCCTTCAAAAACAATGCTACCATCTTTAATAATTCCAAGGTTGCTTACTATTTTTTCTACTTCCGATAAAATATGACTAGAGAGTAAAATGGTTTTCCCAGCTTCTTTTAGTCGATGCAAAATTTCCCTCAACTCAATTATTCCCATTGGGTCGAGCCCATTGGTAGGTTCATCCAATATTAGCAAATCTGGATTGTGTAGCATAGCGGTTGCCAAACCCAAACGTTGTTTCATTCCTGTTGAAAAAGCTTGTACTTTTTTCTTTTTAGCATCCGTTAAGCTGACTAATTCTAACACTTCGTCTATTCTATTTTTAGGTACCTTAAAATATTTCGACCAAATTCGGAGGTTGTCTTTTGCCGAAAGATGTCCGTACAAGGAAGGGCTTTCGATTAAAGAACCAATCCGATTTAAGTATTTGGGGTAGCTGTCTTTTATGGCATTGTTAAAAACCGACACCTTGCCTTTAAGGGGTTTCATTAAACCCAGCATTAAGCGAATAGAGGTTGTTTTACCAGCCCCATTTGCGCCCAAAAAACCGTAGATGCTTCCTTGGGGTACGGTAATATTTATATTGGATAATACCAATTGGTTTTTGTGGTATCCAAAGCTTACATTTTTTAATTGAATGGCGGACATGTTTGTATTTTTTTGTAGAAGGTATTTTTGTATAATGTAGAAGGACTTTTGCTAGTAAGAAACCATCCTTATACATTTAGTGAAGCGTAACTTATACTTTTTACTTAAAATTAGGAATCCAGATTTTTAATTACTAGGATGGCTTTTTTCAGCAACCTATCGCTCCAGCCTTTGGTAAAATTGGCGGTAAAGCTGCTGTTGTATGCTGGGATATGTAGCACAATAGTTCCCCATAATCCTTTGTGCAAATAAGCCTTTTCGCCATAAATAGTTATTTCCCACAAACCATAGCGATAATCTTTATAGCGTTTATCGGCAGCTATATCATAGCTTTTAGCGTAAGTGGGCTTGGTAAGCATAAGCTCTAAAGTAGCTTTCTTATCAAACACTTGGTGATTAAAAAGGGCATGTATAAATTTGTTTAAATCGGGGCAAGTAGACATCAATCCGCCGCCACCATATAAGTCAACCGAATTATCCCATTTTGTTACATCATCTCCTTGAAAATAGCGATGTACCACCTCCACATCAGTATTGGTATTAATAGGGCGTGCTTCTAAAGAACCTAGCCAAGTATTTTTCATGCCTAACTGCTCCATCTTTAAAAGGGTGCGTAATCCTAGTGCTAAATCTCCATTGTAAAAATATTCAATAATTTCTCCTAGTAAAATATAGCCTGTATCGCTGTAATGATAGCGTTCGCCAGGTGCGCCCATTTTATTTCCCCAATCCATTGCGCCTTGCAATTGTTCCGTTCGGGTCCATCTCCTTATAGGGTTTTCTTTGGCTATTTTTAAGTAGCTGCTCCCCTCTCCCATCCCAAAATCAAATAGTCCGCTGGTATGGTTTAAACAGTGGCTTATTTTGATCTTATTGGGTTCGTAGCCCTCTTTTTCAAGGATGTTTATATGTTCCTCAGAAATGTATTTGGTGATGGATTCGTTGATAGAAATTTTGCCCATTTCGTGCAATCTTAAAATGGCAGCGGCTACAAATGTTTTGGTAACACTTGCAATTCTAAAAGGTTGATGCAGTTGCAGGCTATCCTCCTTTTTATCACTATCGTATCCAATAACACCTTCCCATGTAGTATCTAATTTAGGCGAAATAATACTCATGGATATGCCTGGCATTTTTCCATAAGAATGATTCGTTGCCTCCTCCATCAATAAGAGGAAGGTCGCTTCAACATCTTGCTTGCTAGGTGAAGTTGTTACATTATCACCACAGGATACAAGGAAAAAAAAGAAAGCAATAACTAATTTATTCAAATGATTCATGCGGCAAATATCCGTAATAAAAGTCAGTTCCCATTGTAAAAAATCGTCAGGAATTGGTTGGTAGGGGGTATTTGGTATTCGGTAGAGGGTATTAGACGGTTCCGCTTCGCTTCACCGTATTAGATGAATCAAAATTTTTGTAGCTTGGATAAGTAGTGCCTGACCGAAAACTAATTGTGCGGCAAAATGAGGTTTTGAGTGA
>JAHDBT010000022.1 GCA_020630215.1 Bacteroidota bacterium | reverse complement strand
ATACCATTAAGTAGCTATTGACCTCAGCGAGGTCACACAATATTACTAGCACAGCTAATCGCTAGTTTATATTATATTATTACGCAAGACTTCTAGTTGAAGTTCCTTAAAGTTGTATCAAAAATATACCATATAGCTGGCAAACAAACAATAAAATTCCGTATAAATCGCACTTATCAGCTATTTCCTTACGCTCATCAATCATTTTTTCTACCCTGATTATATTAGCTTAAATTTATGAAAACAATTCATCAAATGTTTAAAAATATAGAATCATGAAAAAGATCATTTTAATTGCTGCCATAATCGGAGTGTTATTTGCTACTTATTTTGGACATCAGTTTCTTAGCGGCGCAAAAGCAATGATGCCATCAAAAGATATTAAAATACCTAGTATCGAAAAGGTGGCAAACATCAACGATATTGTAAAACCTTATATAGCGGATCAAACAACCAAAGGCTTGTCTATTGGCATTTATAATAAGGGGCAAATTAGCTACCATAACTATGGGGTTTGTTCCGATAAAAACCCAGTGCCGCCTAGCAACCAATCTATTTACGAAATTGCCTCTATCACCAAAACTTTTACTACCGCCGCCTTAGCACAAATGGTAAAAGAGGGCAAGGTTAAATACAACGATCCTATTATGTTATATTTGCCTAAAGAGGTGGCAAATTGGCCAAATGCTGTAGCCATTACCTTAGAAGAATTGGCAACTCACCAATCTGGTTTGCCACAAGTACCCAGCAATTATTTAAAACGAGCTTTTTTTAATATTGATAATCCGTATAAAAATTATAGCACACAAGATTTACATAATTTTCTAAAATCGTATACCCCTATCCCTAAAGATCAACGCAGCGTAGTGTATTCTAATTTGGGAATGGGCTTATTAGGTAATATCTTAGCACAAGTAGCCGATTGCTCTTATGAAGCACTTATTAAAAAAACCATTACTCAACCGCTTAATATGCAAGATACCTACGCAGCATATAAAGCACAAACGCAAATAATGGGTCATAATGGTTATGGCGAACCTACTAGTCAATGGGAAATACCAACCTTAAAAGGTGCAGGAGCAATTCGGTCAAATACCGCCGATATGATGCAGTATTTAACCGCTAATATACAAAACAAAGCCCCCTTTGCAACAACCCACCCTTGCCGTGCCGATTTTGGAGGCATGGGAACTATTGGACTAGGATGGCTTACGATATATCCAGAAAATACCGATCTAGAATTGTATTTTCATAATGGCGGCACAGGAGGATTTAGAAGTGCCATATTGTTTTCTAAAAAACAACAAATTGGTATTGTTGCGCTGGCAAATAGCATTCAATCGGTAGATGCGCTAAGTATCCGCATTGTAGAATTATTAGCTAAACAACAAGCAACACAACAACAATCCATCACCCAAAAATAACACTTTGTCTACACTAAACAAAATAGTTCTGCTGCTTGTTAATATTTGCTTTTGGGCAATTATCCTGTTTATTGGGTTTAACTTCACTTGGCTATCGCCCCCATTTAGCACGGCAGAAGGCACGTATTATTTAACCATGTTGTGGGGTAATTTTTTCAATGCAATTGTGCTATATGCCAATGCACTTTGGTTATACCCTCATCGAAAAAGGCTTAAAATACCTTATTGGTTAACGGTAGTATTACTTATACTCGGTACCGCATTTGTAGAAGCCATCGTAGATTATCAATTGGTTTTTTATTTAGATCTTGTTGATAAATTAAATGCCAATTTAGGAGGGATTCCAAACTGGGCTTATGTGTTTGCTAATGGCGTACAAAACACATTTATACATACGGGATGGTATATATTATCTTTTACAATTGTGTTTCTGTTTGAATCTCGAAAAAATCAACAAATACAGAAAGCCTTAAAAGAAGAAAAGTTAAAAGCAGAATTACAATTTTTAAGGGCGCAAATAAATCCACACTTTTTATTTAATGGCATTAATAGCGTTTATTTTTTAATAGATGATAAACCAGATATTGCTAAATCGACCTTGTTAAAATTCTCGGATTTATTGCGGTATCAATTATACGAATGCCAGGATGATGCGATACCTTTGGCAAAGGAAATTGCACATATACAAGCCTATATCGACTTAGAACGAATTAGAAAGGGCGATGATGTTACGATTCAGACAAGTTTACCACAAACAGTAAATACTTTTAGTATTTCGCCCTTGCTTTTTACGCCACTTTTAGAAAATGCTTTTAAATATGTTAGCAATGAAGACGAGGGTTCGAGCAACCGAATTAATATTGCTTTAAAATTAGAAGAGGCACAGTTATTTTTTGAAATAAGCAATACTATAGATAAAAATACTACGCTTACTAAAGGAGGAATTGGTCTGAAAAATGTACGAAAGCGGCTTGCCTTATTATACCCTAAAAAACACCAACTCACAATTTCTGAAGCAAACAACTGTTTTATTGTTAAGTTGAATATAATTTTAAAATAATGAATACGCTTAAATGTATTATAGTAGATGATGAGCCATTAGCAAGGCAAGGATTGGAAAAGTATATTGAACAAATAGACTTTTTGGAATTAAAAGCGACTTGCAAAAATGCGATGCAAGCCAATGCCATCCTAAAAAATCAGGCTATAGATTTGCTCTTTTTAGATATTGAAATGCCCCTATTGTCTGGCATCGAATTTCTTAAAACCAGAACAGATGCTCCTGCGGTTATTTTCACAACTGCTTATCCAAAGTACGCACTAGAAGGTTATCAGTTTGATGTAATTGACTACCTGCTAAAACCTATTTCTTTTGAGCGTTTTTTGCAAGCTTGTAATAAAGCCATACGCCTTATACCTAGTAAAAAACAAGTTAATCAAAAGGAAGAAGAACAGGCCCCTTTTATTTTTGTAAAAACAGATAAGCAACTTGTTAAACTTAATATTAAAGACATTTTGTACATAGAAGCGATGCAAAATTATATTCTCTTTCACACGGAAACGGCACAGGTGATGGCATTGGTTCCGATGAAAAACATTTTTGAATTGCTTTCCAAAAAAGATTTTCTACAAATTCACAAATCCTATATTGTAGCCAAAAATAAGGTAACCGCCATCTCAGGAAATCAATTAATTGTGAACCAAAAACAACTGCCCATTAGCACCCGAATGCGAAAGGAAGTAGTAGCAGCTTTAACCCATAGTCGATTATTAAAAAAGTAACTATATTATTTAGTAGAAGGTGCTTTAGTATAATGTATAAAGACTGAGCGACACATGAGTTTTGTAGGTAATTGGATGAAACCACCCTTCTACCTAAGGCGAAGCGTACCTTCTACCTTCTATTAATTAGGAGGCTGGCATTTCAATTTGTCCATTAATAACAGCTCCATTTTCTACGGTAATTTTAGGGGTAGAAATTTTACCGCTAAAGTTACCTTTAGGTCCAATACTTATTTTATCTTTAGCAACAACTTCTCCATTAAAAACACCATTAATATCCATTTGTGCGGTATCAATATTGGTATCAATTTTACTTTCATCGCCTGTAACCACTCTGCCTTCACAAATAATTTCTCCTTCCACAATTCCATCAATACGGATGTCGTCTTTTGCAATAATTTTACCTCGCACAATAGTGCCTGCGCTAAATCGAGTTAACGAACTTTCTGATTTGGGGAGTGTCCCGTTAGTTAATGCCATGATATGGTGATGTGTATGTAATGGTTTTAAAAATAATGTTTACTGCACTTATTTCTTATTAGGAAACAAGGGGTGTTTGCGTGTACAAGTTAAGCAAATTTAAGTTTTTTTTTAAGGATGTTGCTTATTTTATTTACCTGTTTTGGTTAAGCTTGCATAAGCATTTTATCGTTAAAAACACAAAACATTTTACTTAGGCTAAGTTGCGTATGTAATCCTCCATGCCTCGGCTTCGCTCGGCACAACGCATTTAATATTTAATGTTAGACTGTTAAATTGCTAAATTGTTTTTATATGCTAATGCCGAGGTTCTGCATGAGTTAGTAGCTGATCATTTAATACCAAACCACTTTTTCTGCTCCTGTGCTTGCTCTTTTACCAACGGGCCATTCCGTTTTTTCTGGTAAATATCCCAAATAAAAAAAGCCTAGGCAGCGGTCGTGTTGGCCAAGCTCTAAATAGTTTTTTACTGTTTGTGAATAAGTAGCTCCTCCCGAACTCCAATAGCCTGCTATGCCATAAGCGGTTGCGGTAAGATGCATATTTTGTACCGCACAAGCCACTGCTTCAATATCTTCTATTAGCGGAATTCGTGCTTTTTCTTTTCGTTCCATACAAATCACCATCACATGCGATGCTTTGGTAGGACGCATTTTTGTTTTATCGTATTTAGTTTGCTGAAATTTACTAGCAGGTGTTATTTCCTGATAAGCCTCCGCTAAAAACTGCCCCAATTTAGCCCTAGCATCTCCCGCAAATATTTTAAAACGCCAAGGTTCTGTTAGCCCATGTGTAGGTGCCCAATTCGCATTTTCGATAATTTGGTCAATGATGCTTTTTGCTATGGTTACATCGCTCATCTTTTCGGGTTTTACGCTGCGTCTCTTGCGTATTACATCGTTTACAATAAGCGTTTTTTTATCTTGTGGTGTATTCATGTTTGCAAATGTACTATTTTTTTAACGCTATGGTAAAAAGTGTCCATAATAATTCGCAAATATGTAATCATCAGCATACCAAAATTCTTATATTCTACCTCTGCGATATTCATATTTTAAATGACAAAAATGACATATTTATCCAAGCGGTTTACACTTTTTGCTACAAGCTGGGAGGCTTTAGTCCCGTTTGGCTCAAGCGGGGACGCTTGACCCTGCTGCCCGATCCAGCCTCCCGGCTGGAGCGTAACGGGCCTAAAGCCTCTGGCTTGATGTCAACTACTTTTAACGTTTAGATAAACATGTCAAAAAAATCGTCCGTATAAAAAAACCAAAAATCAAAATTCTTATCTGGTACTGCCTACACCAGATTAACGGTAATGACAAAAAAAATGCTACTTTTGCAGCAACAACAACAATCAATAGTAAAAACAGCAATTAATAACCTACATCAACATGGCCAAGCATATATTTGTAACAGGTGGCGTAACTTCTTCTTTGGGTAAAGGCATTATTGCCTCCTCTTTAGGTGCATTGTTACAAGCACGTAATTTACGAGTAACCATCCAAAAATTTGATCCTTATTTAAATGTCGATCCTGGCACTTTAAACCCCTACGAACATGGCGAATGTTATGTAACCGTTGATGGTGCCGAAACCGATTTGGACTTAGGGCATTACGAACGTTTTTTAAATGTACCAACCTCGCAAGCCAACAACGTAACGACTGGCCGCATTTACCAAACCGTTATAGAAAAAGAAAGACGAGGAGAATACTTAGGAAAAACGGTGCAGGTAATTCCGCATATTACCGACGAAATAAAACGCCGCATGTTGCAATTGGGCAATGCAGGTAAGTACGATGTAATTATTACCGAATTAGGTGGCACAGTAGGCGATATAGAATCGTTGCCTTATATAGAAGCCTTGCGTCAATTGCGTTGGGAATTGGGCGGATTAAATTGTGTGGTTATTCACTTAACCCTCATCCCCTATTTATCGGCAGCCAAGGAATTAAAAAGCAAACCTACCCAACACTCGGTAAGGGAATTGGCAAGGCATGGCGTAATGCCCGACGTAATTGTATGTAGAACAGAAAAGAAATTATCGGATGAAATAAAACGCAAAATTTCCTTGTTTTGCAACGTAGATAGCAATGCCGTTATTGAAGCGATTGATGCCGATACCATTTACGATGTGCCACTTACTTTGCTAAAGGAAAATTTGGATAAAATTATCCTCAATAAACTGCGCCTTAATACAATTGCAGAACCTAATATGCGTAAGTGGAAAACGTTTTTAGGGAAATTAAAAAACACTACACAAGAAGCAAACATAGGTTTAATTGGCAAATATGTAGAATTACAGGATGCCTATAAATCTATTATCGAATCGTTTGTGCACTCGGGGGCGGCAAACGAGTGTAAAGTAAAAATACACAGCATTCACAGCGAATATATTAACAAAAACAACGTTGCCGAAAAGTTTGAAAAACTACATGGCGTTTTAGTTGCCCCTGGTTTTGGCGAGCGAGGAATAGAAGGAAAAATTGCCGCCATACAATATGCAAGAGAAAATCAAATTCCCTTTTTTGGCATTTGTTTAGGGATGCAATGTGCGGTTATTGAGTTTGCCAGAAATGTATTAAAAATTAAGGATGCCAGCTCTACCGAGGTAGATAAAGATACCCCCCACCCTATTATTGACATGATAGAAACACAAAAAAAAATCACCCACCTAGGAGGCACCATGCGTTTGGGGGCTTATGCTTGTAAACTGAAAGCCAAATCTAAAGTAGCAAGCATTTATCGAAAAACGAATATACAAGAACGGCACCGACATCGCTACGAATTTAACAGCAACTACCAAGCACAATTTGAGGCAGCAGGCATGAGCATGTCGGGTGTTAATCCAGAAACACAACTGGTAGAAATTGTAGAATTAAATAATCACCCCTGGTTTATTGGTACGCAGTTTCATCCCGAATTACAAAGTACAGTGTTGCAGCCGCATCCATTATTTACGGCTTTTATTAAAGCGGCAATTGCTTATAAAAGTGGTTTGGGCTAGTATTGAGATTGGAATTGGGATTTTACCTTCTCTTGAAATGCAGCCTCCCAGTCTCTTCCATTTTTTTTGGTTAAGTATTCTTTTACCGTTTTGTTGTACTGCTCCACTCCATTTAATAATGGTTGATTAACCACACAGCCCCCTACTCTATTAAAGTCAAAGCCAAACATTTGTGCTACGTCTTTTTTAGTTTCCTCCTGCGGCCCTAACTCTCCAAGAATCAATATTTGAACGATACCATTTTTAATATCATCTTTTGCCTTATAGGAATTATAACTGGTGAATAATCCAAATTGATAATATCCAAAAAAACAAGTAATTGCTATTAGGGTGCAAAGCGTTAATGCGTATAGTAGGGTTCGTTTCATTGTTGGTTTGGGTTGGTTTGTTATTGAGTAAAATAAGGCGTGGTATTATTTTCCTCTTTGACAGTAGTAATTCTTCAATGCTAATGATAGCTTCTATTTATTTTTTATTACTGCCAATAATTCGTTGCACCTTCTCTTCCGATATTTTTAAAGCTTGTGCAATTTTATCGTTTGGCATTCCAAGTTCCTTCATTCCTAGAATATTTCATTCTGCTTTCTGCTAAATAAAACAAATGATAAAATGCATTATCCATATCCTCTGCAAGCGCATAAGCGGAAGCTGCATTATACCTGTCTTTTTCATATGCCTTGCCCTTCAATTGACTAAAGGCTGCTTTGTATTTTTCGCCAGACTTCTGAAAATCTCCAACTTGACATAAAGTAGAAGCTTCTTTTACCAATTCAAAATATTTTTCTTTGTTTTGGGCAAATGTTAGGTCGCACAAAAATAGGGTAATGAGAGTGATTAGGATACTTGTTTTCATGATTTGATTTTTATAATCGGTTTTAAAAATTTCAGGAGATGTGTAAGCTCTTTTTTTCTTCGATTCAAGTCACAAATGCAGTTAGTTTTGCCAATGAGTATAGTGCAAAATATAGCGACTAAACTTTTAACCATTTGTAAATTTATGCATTAAACTTTACATTAACAATTATTAAAATAAGAAAATAAAAAAAACATTATCCACCCGCTTTCATTTGTCTCCAAAAATAACTTGGCCAAATTTTTGCTAAATAAAAATTAGGCTAAAATGCCTAAAATTTCCAAATTTATTACTAATTTTGGGTTTTAGGCATAAATGCCTAATTTTCTCAAAATCTTAACGAGAAACAATCAATATTAACATTTCATCATATCACATTTAATAAATAAAATGGACACTTTAACCGAAACTCAAAAGCTCACGCAAGGTGGTGCTTTTTTAGTACAGGAAACGGAAGCACGAAACGTGTTTATTCCGGAAGAACTTAGTGAAGAACAATTAATGATGCGTAGCGCATTAGCTGATTTTATTGATCAGGAAATTGCTCCTCGTTTACCAGAGTTGGATTCGCAAAAAGACCTAACGCTTGTGCCTAAATTGCTAGAAAAAGCTGGCGAATTGGGCTTTTTAGGTATTGGCGTACCCGAAGAATATGGCGGTATTGAAATGGATTTTACAACTGCGCTTGCTAATAACGAAATGGCAGCTAATGCAGGTTCGTTTGCGCTGGCAATTGGTGTACAAACAAGCATCGGTATTGCACCTATTTTATTATATGGTAATGCCGAGCAAAAAACGAAGTATTTACCTAAATTGGTAACAGGTGAGTGGAAAACTTGCTACTGCTTAACCGAACCTAGTTCTGGTAGCGATGCAAACTCGGCTAAAACCCGCGCTACTTTAAGCGAGGATGGCAAACACTATATTATTAACGGCCAAAAAATGTGGATTACCAATGGTGGTGTTGCCAACATTTTTATTGTTTTTGCTAAAGTAGATGATGATAAATACTTATCGGCTTTTATTATAGAGGAAGCAATGGGCGGCGTAAGTCGTGGTGCCGAAGAGCAAAAAATGGGTATTAAAGGCTCGTCTACTTGCCAACTGTTTTTTAACGAAACCAAAGTGCCTGTTGAGAATATGTTGGGCGAACGTGGTAAAGGTTTTAAAATGGCGGTAAATGTATTAAACACAGGTCGTATTAAATTAGCAGCTAGTTGTGTGGGTGCTGGAAAAAGTACCATTGGTTATGCCGTAAATTATGCCAACGAACGTATTCAGTTTGGTAAACCTATTTCTAATTATGGCGCTATTAAGCACAAATTAGGCAACATGTCGGCTAAAACTTATGGCATGGATTCGGCGATCTTCCGCACGGGCAAAAACATTGATTTAACCCACGACAAGATGATTGCCGATGGCATGGACCCTATCCTAGCTAAATCGAAATGTGTAGAAGAGTACTCGATTGAATGTGCCATTTTAAAAGTATACGCATCGGAAGCGCAAGACGATATTGCGGATGAAGGGGTGCAAATTTATGGCGGCATGGGCTACTCTGCCGAAACGCCTGTTGAACGTATTTACCGTGATTCTCGTATTAACCGAATTTTTGAAGGCACGAACGAAATTAACCGTATGTTAATTGTGGATATGTTATTGCGTAAAGCAATGCGTGGCACTATTGATATGATGAGTGCTGCTATGGCGGTACAAAAAGAGTTAATGGGTATTCCTGATTTTAGCGAGCCAGAAGGTTTATTTGGCGAAGAAAAACAAGCCTTAGTTAATTTCAAAAAAGCTATTTTAATGGTTGCGGGTGCTGCAGCTCAAAAATTAGGTACAAACCTAAAAAGCGAACAAGAAGTATTGCTCAATGTAGCCGATATGATTATTCAAACCTACATCTACGAATCGGCTATTTTGCGTACCGAAAAATTAGTACAACAAAACGGGGAAGGTGCTAATGAAACCCGTATGGATATGGTTCGTATTTTAATGCACGAAGCAGCAAAAATTACCAATAATGCCGGCAAAGAAGCCCTTTACGCTTTTACCGATATTGGTAGCGATGAACAACGCATGATGTTACTAGGATTAAAACGTTTTACCAAAGTAAAACCTTATAACTTAAAAGAAGCTCGTCGTAGAGTTGCCGATAAGGTGATTGAGGCGAATAAGTATACGTTCTAGTTTTTGTAGCACAAAATAAGCATATAAACTGTTTTAAAAATACGTTTGTCAACAGCCCCATAGAATTATTTTTCTATGGGGCTTTTTTATACGTTTTTCTTTGGGGAAAAGCAGGAATTAAATGCCTTGCTTTTTGGTAAATTCCTAAAAATGTTATAACTTAATGTCCTAAAAATTAACGCTTACAATTATGCTTGGAAATTTAGATAATGAAGTTATCTTTAAAAAAGCCTTTACCAATAAAATTGTTTTTAAAGCTTTTGTAAAAGATATATTAGGAATAGAAGTAGATGTTGAAAAAATTGAAACAGAGAAAAAGTTTAGCCCTAAAATAGGCAATGTAGACTTTGAGTTGGATATTTTTGCTGAAACTAAAGATAAACGAATTGTAATAGAAATTCAAAGAGTACAGTATGACTATCATTTTGATAGGTTTTTACATTATTTTTTGATGCTTATTGCCCAACAACAGCAAAGTGCTAAAGCCTACAATATAGAGCAAACCGTTTATATGATAATTGTATTAACTGCCCCTTATACCATCTCAGAAAAAAATGGGAGGGCGGTAAAAGACGAAGTATTGTTGTTAAAAATAAACCCACAATCACTTAATGGAGTAGAACGTGATTTGTATGGACATCAGTTTGTTTGTTTAAATCCTAACCATCCCGATAAAAATACGCCACCACAAGTACGAGATTGGCTAGACTTAATCTATCAATCTATTCATAGCCCAGAAAGACCTGTGTTAAATACCAACAATAAAGGCATAAAAAAAGCCGTCGAATTAATCAGTTACGAAAACTTAACCCCCGAAGAACGAGCCAAAGCCAAAAACAAAGAAGCGGCACAAATAACAATTGCCCATTTAAAACGAGTTGAAAAACATGATATAGCTAAAAAATTTATTAGTTTAGGTTTAGATGATGCTTTAATTGCAGAAGGAACAGGATTAACAATTGAAAAGATTCAAGAATTAAGACAGCAACCTGACGAAGAGGAAGAAAAAAGATAATTATAACTATGAGACCACTGTAAAAAGATCGTTTAGAAAAGAAATAGTATATCTCACTAGCTAAAATACCTGCGTACTCAATCATTAACGCCTTATGAAATTAAATCAGGTATACTATTTCTAGGCTTTTTTCAGCAGACTCAACTATAAAAATCAGAACATCATTATTCCCTTATTTAAATTTATAGATAAAAATAAACACCATGGTACTCGCACGATTAGATAATGAAGTTTTTTTTAAAAAGGCTTTTACAGATAAGATAGTATTTAAATCTTTTGTAAGGGATATTGTTGGTATTGAGGTAAATCCAGAAAAAATTGAAACAGAAAAAGCGTTTCAACCTAAATTAGGAAATATCAATTTTAGGTATGATGTTTTTGCGGAAGATAAAGAAAAACGAATTATTGTAGAAATACAAAAAGTAGAATATGATCACAACTTTGATAGGTTTCTACATTATCATTTACAAGCAATAACCGAACAACAAAGAACATCCAGTGATTATTCTGTTGATAGAACCGTTTACACCATCGTTTTAATGACTGCCCCCTACAAAATAAATACAAAGACCAGAGAAATATACCAAGATGAGGTACTCATTTCTAACCTTAATCCTAAAAATTTAAAAGGGATTGCTCGACAAATATTTAATCACGAACTCATTTATTTGAACCCTAATTATAAAGGTCCAGATACTCCCCAAAATTATCGCGATTGGTTGGATTTGATTTATGAGAGCATCCATAATCCAGAAAACCCTCAAATTAATATACAAAACGAAGGGGTAAAAAGAGTCGCCGAAATTGTAAGTTACGACAATATAAGTCCCGAAGAATGGGAGCTTTCTAAAATAGAAGTTTCCAAACGTAAAGTCATAACCCTTGAACGAGAAGAGGAAAGGGAAGAAACAACAATGGAAATTGCAGAAAAGATGATTACCCTAGGTGCTGACGATAATTTCATTGCTGCTACAACGGCATTAACAATTGAGCAAATTCAGGAATTAAGAAAAAAATCTAACAATGACACGAATTAGAAAAAAGAATAAAATCTGTCATTTCAAATGTTTTAGCACCACCAAACTAAAACAAGCACGATTTAACTATTCACTCGATTAGATAATGCAACATTCATTAAAAAGATTTTCACTAATAAACTAGTATTGAAGTAAACCCAGATAATATTGACAACTGCTTATTATTTTTTGTCCTCTCAGTTTCTAAATCCCTTATTTCCTCCCCTTAAAATAGCACTTTTACAAATTTAACTGTAAATTTGTACAGCACCTGAAAATACACTTTCACAAACCAATTCAAACATAAACCACCATTACAATGAAACATATAAGCTTACTTTGCCTGCTTCTTTTTTGTACTAGCCTACAAATTTTTGCACAAGGACTCTTAGATGGCAAAGAAAAATTTACCAAAGGCGACACCCTCCGAGGCAGCCTAAACGACAACCGCAGTTGGTTCGATGTTTTTTACTACGACTTAAACATCAAAGTAAACCCAGAAACTAAAACAATTGAGGGATACAACGATATTCACTTTACGGTTTTACAAGAAAGCAATACCATGCAATTGGATTTGTTTGAAAACCTGAATGTAGATAAAATTATTTTAAACGAACAAGAACTAAAATTTGATAGGGAATACAATGCGGTAATTATTAAAATTCCTGAAACCTTATTGTTGCGAAAATCTTATGTGATGCGGTTTTATTATTCAGGGAAACCAACGATTGCTAAACGTGCTCCCTGGGATGGTGGTTTTGTTTGGGAAACGGATAAAAACGGAAAACCATTTATTGGCGTAGCTTGTCAAGGATTAGGTGCTAGTGTTTGGTGGCCCAATAAAGACCACCAAAGTGAAGAACCAGACAGCATGGGCATTAACTGCGCTATACCCGACAGCCTAGGTTTGCGCTGCATAGCCAATGGTCAAAACAGAGGCACAGAAGTAGAAGGCGATTGGAAATGGCACAAATGGTTTGTAAGCTACCCCATTAATAATTATGATGTAAGTATTAACATTGCCGATTACACCTATTTTGGCGATAAATATATTAGTACTACTGATAACAAAGATACACTAGACTTAAATTATTACGTGCTAACTTACAATTTAGATAAAGCAAAAAAACAATTTGAACAGGTAAAACCCATGATGAAGTGCTACGAAAAACACCTAGGACCTTACCCCTTTTGGCGCGATGGTTTTGCCCTAATAGAAACCCCCTATTTAGGCATGGAACACCAAAGTGGTATTGCTTATGGTAATGGTTACAAAACGGGTTATGCTGGCAGCGATTTTTCGGGCATTGGATTAGAGTTTGATTACATCATTATTCACGAAGCAGGACACGAATGGTGGGGCAACAGCATTACCACCGAAGATATTGCCGACCTATGGATACACGAAGGGTTTTGCACCTACACAGAAGCTATTTACGTGGAGTGTATGCACGGCTACGAAACGGCGATGGATTATGTAAATGCCAAGAAAAAGCGAATTGGTAACAAGGATAAAATTATTGGCATTTATGGCTTAAACCGAGAAGGCAGCGGCGATATGTACAACAAAGGCATGTTGCTACTAAACACCGTTAGGCACACTATTGGAGACGATGAATTGTGGTGGAATATTATTAAAGGCATTACCACCGATTACGCCTATAGTATTGTTACCACTAAAAAAATTGAAGACTACATTAATGAAAAAACACCCGATGTTGATTTAAGTAAAGTATTTGAGCAATATTTACGTAACCCCAAAATTCCTACCCTACAATATAAAATCAATAAAAAAGGACGCAAAACAACCGTTTCCTATAAATGGGATGCCGATGTAAAAGGTTTTAATATGCCCGTAATGTATTATGATAGGGATGGCAAAGTAAAAAGCTTAACACCAAGCAGCGACAAATGGCAAACAACAACTATTAAAAAATTAAAGCCCAAAAATTTTAAATGGGCTAAACGTTTGCAATATTATAAATTGGATAAACAATAGTTTTTATGAACTATATGAAATCTGTAGCGGCATAAAATTTTATGCCGCTACAGATTTTACACCAATCCTTTTGCAATAGAAAAATAAAAAGCACTTCCCTTTCCTTCTTCCGAATTTACCCATATTTTTCCTTGGTGGCGTTCTACCACTTTTTTGCATAGCGCAAGTCCTATTCCTGTTCCTTCAAATTCTTCTTTTTTGTGGAGGCGTTTAAAAATCTCAAAAATTTTCTCCTTGTATTCGTCCTTAATTCCAATGCCATTATCTACCACCGAAAACACCCAGCAATCTTTTTTTTCCTCTACACCAATCACCACTTTAGGCTGTTCATTATTATTAAATTTGAGTGCATTTGTTAACAGATTCAATATCAAAATTCCTAGCTGATTAGGCTCTGCAATAATTTTTTTTGGCATCTCCTTTACAATAATTATCGCCTGTTTATCCTTAATTAACTCATGCACATCATACATTTTATTGTTAATTACCTGCCTAATATCTACTTCCATAAAATTAATCGCCATTTTATCGGCTTTAGAGTAAGCTAGTAATTCTTCTATTAAATGATACATCCTTTTCACCCCATCAACGGCATATTTAATATACTCTTTTCCATCCTTTCCTACCACATCGCCATACTTCATTTCTAGCAACTGAATAAAGCTGCTAATAGATCGCAAGGGTTCTTTTAAATCGTGCGAAGCAACAAAAGCAAATTGCTCCAACACTTCGTTTGCTTGTTTTAAATCGACATTCGTTTTTTGTAATTTTTCGGTTCTTCGCAGCACTTCATGTTCTAATTCATTATTACTTTTTTGTAGCAATTGTTTTGTCTGTTCCAATTCGGTGCGTTGTTGTTTTAACTGTTTAATTACCAACTGATTTTCCCGTTCATAAAAATAAATAGCGGCAGTAATAGTAAAAAATAATATCGACACCAGTGTTACATAATAATTATGATCGAAACCAAAGGTTTGTTCTCTAAAACTAACCGAACTATTAATTTCTAAATAATAAAAATAGCCTAAATAAACAAATAAAAAAGCGGTCCAAAATAAACCCCACCTAGCACCAGTTAATAAAAATCCAACAATAGGTACCGACACTAAAAAAAGGGTATCTAAAGAATAAAGTCCTCCTGATTTAAAGCTCAAAGGAGCAATAATAAGTACTATTGTAAATGCAATTGCATTACCAGAAAAAGTTAAGGAACCCATTTTCTTAAATAGCGTAATTAATAGTGCAGTTAGCGCTATCGCAAAAGCGTAAGGCAAATCGGTATTCAAATCCAAATAATACCAAGCACTACAACTAATTAATGTTAACACTAACATCAATAAATGAATACAGCTTAAAATTTTAGCTTTCCTGTACAATTCAAAATCGCCCTTTAAGCCTTGTGGAATTAACGCATCAACAATGTTATTTAAATAAAACATCAAATATATTTATGAAAAAGTCTATTCAATAAATTTACTACAAGATGTGTTCCATTTCACAAAAAAAGGTAGCAACCTAACATTTAATTACACTTTTCTAGTTGCATTATCACATCTAACCCGTTAAAGTAAAAAATATTAGCATTAACTTTGCATAATTTATTTCTTTAACTTATATTTATGCATTCAAATTAATCAAGCTATTTTTCTTCACCCTAGCTTTTTTTATGCTGTTATTAGCATATATAAGAAGTGCCTAAATTTCCCTACAAAATGCGACTTAAACAACCTATTTCTAAAGAAAAAATTAACGACTATAATAAATCTAAAAGGCAAAAATCCCGAAATATTGAAAGTAATAGCCCTCCTTCTGAGGAAATTCAATTGCTCAATAATTTACAAGCAGGCATTTTAAAAGATGTTGGCAGGAGGCACAAAGTTTTACTATTTATTAAATTTAAAAAGAAAAAAAAGCAAGCAATATACGACCTGCTTAGAACGCTAGATATTACCTCCGCAACAAAACAGCAAGAACAAACAAAACATAAGGAAACACGTCCTAATACAACGGTAGTCAATTTTTACCTGAGTCATAAAGGCTACAAAGCATTAAGTTTATCCTTATACAAAAAACACCCGCCTTTTATAGCAGGCATGAAAAAACGAACCGAAAAAGATGAGGCTGGAAAGAAACAACATATACTAGGCGATACCCCTAAACAATGGGAAACACCCTTCAAAAAAAAGATACACGCCATATTAAGTTTAGCCAATAAAGATTTATTTACCCTAGAAAAACAAGTGCTTAAATACCAACAAAAATTTAAAGGCATTATTAAAATTATTAAGGTGCAAAAAGGTGTTACTTATACCAATGAAAACGGTGCTCCCATTGAACATTTTGGTTATGTAGATGGCATTAGTCAACCTTTATTTGTAGAAGAAGATATTAAAGCAGCAGGCAAAATGAATACTTGGAAACCTGTAACTACACCAGATTTAGTACTAACGCCTGATATTGGTTTGGACCAATTTTGTGAAAGCTGTAAATCAAAAACAAAAGAAGAAAAAAAGAAAAAAGAAAATTGCAAAGACTGCGAAGCAAAAGAAAAATTCTTTGGCAGCTATATGGTTTTTAGGAAATTAGAACAAAATGTAAAAGGCTTTAAACATGCCGAAGAAGCATTAGCCCAAAAGCTCAAATTTGTAGGCAGTGCAGCAGAAGCTGCCGGTGCCATGATTGTAGGACGATTTGAAAATGGCCTGCCCGTAATTAAATGGGGCAGCACCGTTTCTCCCGAAGAAAATAGCATAGATAACGACTTTGACTATTCCTTAGATCCCGACGGTATTAGATGCCCCTATCATGCACATATTAGGAAGGTAAATCCGAGGGGGGATAATAACCGCTTATTTGGCATATCGGAGAAAGAGGAACACTCGCACAGAATTGCACGACGAGGCATTACCTACGGAGAAAGAGACCTAAATGAACAAGGACTTTTCCAAGAAACGGAAAAAACCTTCCCTACAAGCGGCGTTGGCTTATTGTTTATTTGTTTCCAAAGCGATATTGCCAATCAGTTTGAATTTATGCAACGCAACTGGGCCAATAACAACGATTTTCCCGTTCCGTTTACAGGTATTGATCCTATTATTGGGCAAGGAGAAGGTAATAGAAAATATGAAAACGACCAGCCCTTAGAACAACAATGGCGCAAATCGAATGGACAAAAGGAATCTTGTTCCTTTTCTTCCTTTGTTACGATGAAAGGAGGCGAGTACTTTTTTGCCCCTAGTTTGGCGTTTTTTAAAACGTTACCAGTTTTGGAGGAAGAAGAAGAATTGATAGCGGAGAATTGATTAACTTTTAACAACAAACACCTAAAACAAAATGTAGCAAGACCTACTATTTTTCAAAAAAATAGTAGGTCTTAACACGCTCTCTAACAATTGTTTTAAAAGCACTTTATTAAGTACTCTTAATGAACTTTTCCCCTCCCCAAACCGTTCTCCTATCAAAAAGCAATAAAAATGGGGGCTTATTTAGCAAGTAGCAATACCTACTACTAAAAATAAATTTGCATAAGCTCAAAATTTTACCTTATATTGCAGTCTTATATTTCACACAAAATAATTTTAACAATACCAAAGTATGCCATCAATCAGACAAGAGCAGGTAGCACGCATTATTAAAGATGCCATGAACGAGATTTTCACGCGTCGTGGAAGGGATATTTATGGTGCTGCTTTTGTAACGATTACCAACGTAACTATTACCGCCGATTTATACATTACCCGCTTTTACCTAAGCGTATACAATGTAAAAGAAAAACAAGAGGTAGTAGATATGATTACGGCAAACAACGCTCCTTTACGCCGACTCCTGGCGCAAAAAATTAAAAACAAAGTACGTCGAATTCCTGTGTTGGAGTTTTACCTAGATGAAACCCTAGATGAAGCCACCAAAATGGAACAACTTTTGGACGATTTGCGAGAAGAACGCAAAACTAGAGAACCAAAAGATGTTACCGAGGATCAGGATTATGACGTACAAGACCTCTAGTTGCTAGGATTACTGTTGCCTAACAGCATCCGCCTTTCCTTTTTACATTTTCATTTCCTATTATTTTGTTCTTTTTATAGGATGTAATTCGCTGTGCTTTTAAGCCGCAAATTGCAATAAAAATCCTATGTACTAAAAATACTATTTTTTCCTTAACTTTGCACGCTTGCAAAGCGAAGGCAAAACTATTGCTCTAGCACCTCTCCCAAATCCTTAAACAAAAAAGAAGACATGTTTATCGAAGCGGTTTACATTATTTAGGCGCAAGCCATAGGCTTGAGTACCGAACGGCTCAAGCGAGACGCTTGAGCCTGCGTTCATTTTTTATAAAAAAATGAATGCCCGTTCCAGCCTCCCGGCTGGAGCGTAACGAGCTTCAAGCCTATGGCTTAGTTGCAAAACTTTTAGGGTTTGGATAAACATGTCAAAAAAGAACAAGCAAAAACACATACAAATCATGGAATATAATTTTCAAAGCATAGAAAAACATTGGCGACAATGGTGGACAGAAAACGACACCTACAAAGTCAGCAATCAATCCGATAAACCGAAGTATTATATCTTGGATATGTTTCCTTATCCTTCTGGTGCAGGTTTGCACGTAGGACATCCGCTAGGGTATATTGCTTCTGATATTTATGCTCGTTTTAAAAGTATGAAAGGTTTTAATGTATTACACCCAATGGGTTTTGATGCCTTTGGTTTACCTGCCGAACAATATGCTATTCAAACGGGCCAACATCCTGCCGTTACTACCGAAAACAATATTGCCACCTACAAACGCCAATTAAGTATTTTAGGTTTTAACTACGATTGGAGCCGCCAGGTTTCTACCTGCGAACCTAAATACTATAAATGGACGCAATGGATTTTCTTACAATTATTTAAAAGTTGGTACAATAGTGCGACTGATAAAGCAGACGCTATTGACAATTTAATCGCTTATTTTGAACAAAATGGCAATGCTGATTTACTAGCAGCCTGCGGCGATGAAGAATTAAGCTTTACTGCCGACGAATGGAACAACATGGACGCAGCAGCCAAAAGTAAATTGTTGATGCAATACCGCTTGGCTTATCAAGCAGAATCTATGGTGAATTGGTGCCCTGAATTAGGAACGGTTTTAGCCAACGATGAAATAAAAGACGGCGTATCAGAAAGAGGTGGCCACCCTGTTGAACGCAAGGCAATGACGCAATGGTTTTTACGCATCACCGCCTACTCCGAACGCCTATTAAGCGGCTTAAATAATTTGGACTGGACCGACAGCATGAAAGAAATGCAACGCAATTGGATTGGCCGCTCGGAAGGCGCAAGCATGTTTTTTGACATTGCAGACACCGATAAAAACTTTGAAATTTTTACCACTCGCCCCGACACCATCTACGGCGTAACGTTTATGGTATTGGCTCCCGAACACGAATTGGTTGCCCAAATTACCACAACCGAACAAAAGGAAGAAGTAGACAAATATGTAGCATACGTAAAACGCCGTTCGGATATTGAACGCCAACAAGAAAAACAGGTAACAGGTGCTTTTACAGGTGCATACGCCATACAACCTTTTAGCGGCGAAAAAATTCCGATTTGGGTAAGTGAGTATGTTTTAATTGGCTACGGTACTGGTGCAATTATGGCCGTTCCTAGCGATGATGATAGAGACAATGCTTTTGCCGATAAATTTGGTATTCCTATTATCGACATCATCGACAAATCAAAATATCCAGGAGCAGGTCGCCACGATAAGTTGGGTACGATGATTAACTCTGGCTTTTTAAATGGCATGGAAGTGCCTGACGCAATTCGTGCTACGATTGATAAAATGGAAGCAATGGGTATTGGCAAAGGAAAAATTAATTACCGCCAACGAGATGCTGGTTACAGCCGTCAACGTTACTGGGGCGAACCTTTCCCTATTACCCACAAGGATGGCGTAGTAAGTCCTTTAGCGGAAAGCGAATTGCCTTTAGAATTACCAGAAGTAGAAAGCTATAAACCTACTGGCACAGGAGAATCGCCTGTTGCATCTAATAAGGAATGGGTAAATGTTGCCGATGGAGGTAAAAGAGAAACGGATACGATGCCAGGTTATGCTGGTTCGAGTTGGTATTTTTTACGATATATGGATCCCTTAAATGAGGAGGAAATGGTATCGAGCCAAGCATTAGAGTACTGGCAAGATGTTGATTTTTATATTGGCGGTACAGAACATGCCGTAGGGCATTTGTTGTATTCTCGTTTTTGGTATAAGTTTTTACGAGACAGAGGATTTATTAATACGCCAACAGATGAGCCGTTTAAAAAATTGGTGAATCAGGGAATGATTGGTGGTCGCTCTAGTTTTGTATACAGAATAAAAGATACGAATAAATTTGTTTCCTATGGATTAAGAAAAGAATATAAGACGACCAAATTACATGTGGATGTAAACATGGTTAAAAATGATGTTTTAGATACGGAAGCGTTTAAAGCGTGGCGAGAAGATTATGCCAATGCCGAATTTATTTTAGAGGAAGGCGAATACCGATGTGGTGCGGAGTTTGAAAAAATGTCGAAGTCGAAATACAATGTGGTCAACCCCGACATTATGGTGGAGGAATATGGTGCCGATTGTTTCCGCATGTTTGAAATGTTTTTAGGGCCTATTGAACAAGGAAAACCCTGGGACACACAGGGGATTGAAGGTGTTTCTAAATTTTTACGCAAATTTTGGCGTTTGTTTAATTTTGACGAAAACAATCAGCCACAATTAAACGAGGACGAAGCAACCGCCGCCGAATTAAAAGTATTACACAATACGATTAAAAAGGTGAACCAAGATATTGAACGCTTGGCTTTTAATACAAGTGTAAGTGCATTTATGGTTTGCGTAAATGAGTTGGGCAGTTTAAAATGCAACAAGCGCAGTGTGTTAGAAACATTGGTGAAATTAACCGCCCCCTTCGCCCCTTTCATTAGCGAAGAAATTTGGCATCGCTTAGGACATGCCGACAGCATACATCACCAAGATTTCCCTATGCACAACGAAGCTTTTATTAAGGAAGACAGCAAAACCTACCCCATACAAATTAACGGAAAGGTACGCGCCAAAATTGATATTGCTTTAAGTGCTACACAGGATGAGGTAAAAGACTTGGTATTAAGCAACGAAAAAATTGCGGAATGGGTAGCGGATAAAACAGTTCGTAAGTTTATTTATGTGCCGGGGAGAATTGTGAATGTGGTAGTGAATTGATTTTGGTAGAAAGTACTTTTGTAGCAGGTAGAAAGTACGGTATGAAAAAAAATACTTAAAAGCTCAACATTTTTTAGGAATGTTGGGCTTTTTTATTTTGTTGGATACAAGAGGTAGTTATATTTTTCAGTTCTCCGAAAACTGATTATTTATCTTTTAATTTCTTTTGTAACTCTTCAATTAGCTTGCGTTGTGCTTCCAATACTTGTTCCTTTTCCGTTATTACCTTTTCATGTTCCGTTATTACCTTTTCATGTTCCGTTATTACTTCATTCTTCTCTAGGAGTTCTACCTCTTTTTCTTGTAATTTTTTCTCAAACGCCCTTTTCTCTTCCTCAAACATGGCATTTACAGAACGCCATGCTTCTCGTTCTGCTTCTATTGCTTTTCTTGTTTCTGGGTCGATGCCACTATGATGCAGTATGTCCATCACTTTTTTCATTTCTTCATCATTCTCTACTGGGTAATGATATTCTTTTATGGTTTCTGTATCATCAATAAAATTGCTTTGTTCAAAAACACTCAGTAATTTATCTAACCTAGATTTATATCTTCCTGTAATGCGTTTTACTTGAACAATGTAGCTATCGTGTGTAAGCTGTTCTATAAAATCATTTTTGGTCTCTAGCACCTTGTCATTTATCATATCTCGGTATTGCCTTTCTACACCTACACAAGCGGTCTCGACATTAAGCAGAGGAAACCCTAAAATGTAGATAGTCGTAATAGGCAGTGTTATTTTTTCTTCTTCTACGGTATCTTGTTTTTTATATTGTTCTGCTAAGTAATTTCTAAATCGCATTAAGTCAATCCTATTCTTTGCTTTTTGGATTTCTATCAATATCTTTTTAATCGCACCTTCCTCTGTTTTTATTACTGCAACAAAATCAAGCCGAAATACAGCCAAGCCAGCTAGTTTATCAGTATAGGTAAACTCTTGTGGTTTTAGCTCCAGCGAATGTACTTTTTGGCCTAGCATTGTTCCAATGAAAAACTTAGCTACTCGCTCATTTTCCATCAATCGTTTAAACACTACATCATATATAGGATTTGCTATTATCATTTTTATATGTAATTATTTTGCTTGCTAAGATACTCTTTTTTATAAAAAAAAAAAACTTATTCTGATAGTCATAAAAACTTACTAATGTATGTATCAAATAAAATCCATAGGCTCTGCTTGTTCGTAATGCCATCCTACGACTTAATCATCAGAAACTTAGGTGCTGAGCCACTAGAACCTTCCACGATAGTGTTGAAAGCGGCTGCACTTTTGTTATTTCCCATCAAGTTGATGCATTAAATATAGTAAAAATACTAGAAATCTTGGACAAATCAACTAAAAATCGCATATTGACACTTTATTAAAAAAAAGCTTGCTGCTTTAGTAGTAAGCTACAAGTAGAAAGTACTTTTGTAGAAGGTAGAAAGACTACTCGCTACGCAAGTTTTGTAAAAAAAGTATTTGATGAAAGAACACTAAAAATTGCAAAACAAATAGAGAAATCGAAGCCCTCTTTATACCTTTAGCGAAGCGTACGTTATACTTACTACTACTATTTAGCGACTGCTAAATAGCAACCATTCATTTATAATTTATTATGACGAAAAAAGTTTACCATTTAGGCAATTGCGGCACTTGTAAACGCATTATTAAAGAACTCGGTATTGGTGAAGAATTTGACTACCAAAATATAAAAGTAGAAAAAATGACTGTCGACCAAGTTGACGAAATGGCCAACATAAGCGGCAGCTACGAAAAACTTTTTAGCAGGAGAGCGATAAAGTACCGTTCGATGGGCTTACAGGACAAAACCTTATCCGAACAAGATTACCGACAATTAATTTTGGACGAATATACCTTTTTAAAACGTCCTGTGTTTATTGTTGGGGAACAAATTTTTATTGGCAATGCTAAAAGTAATGTGGCTGCGGTAAAAGCAGCTTTGGAAGCTTCGTAAGTAATGGCAGTTAAATAATAATGGAAGAAAAACAAATTAAAAATGCTAAGGATGGCGGACGCATTCCTCAAAGAGAAATGCAGGAAATGCCTACGCCAACACAATTACCCAGGGTAGCCGTTGTTATTCTGAATTGGAATGGCGTGCATTTTTTAGAACAGTTTCTTCCTTCTGTTTTAAAATCTACTTATCCTAAAATAGAAATCTATGTAGCCGATAATGGTTCTACCGATAATTCAGTGAGCTACTTACAAATTCATTTTCCTAGTGTAAAGGTGATTGAATTGCCAGAGAATTATGGTTTTGCCAAAGGATATAACGAAGCCTTAAAACAAGTAGAAGCCGATTATTTTGTGCTGCTCAATTCTGATGTAGAGGTGAGTCCGAAATGGGTAGAACCTGTTATTAAATTAATGGAAACCGATCCGTATATGGCGGCCTGCCAGCCTAAAATTTTAGCCTACCACAACAAAACGCAGTTTGAATATGCTGGCGCAGCAGGTGGCTGGATAGATAAGTTTGGCTACCCATTTTGCCGAGGTCGTTTTTTCGATGTTTGCGAAGCAGATGATGGGCAATACAATAATGTGAGTCCTATTTTTTGGGCAAGCGGTGCGGCCTTGTTTATTAAAGCCAAAGTATACCAAGAGTTACAAGGACTAGATAGTGATTTTTTTGCTCACATGGAAGAAATAGATTTGTGCTGGCGAATTCACCGAGCAGGCTACCACATTATGTACTGCCCCAAATCGGTGGTGTATCATGTTGGCGGTGGCACTTTACAAAAAACAAATCCTCGAAAAACCTTCCTCAATTTTAGAAACAATTTAGCCCTCCTCTACAAAAACCTCCCTACTAGTCGCCTCCTCCCTACCCTATTTATTCGCGCTATTTTTGACTCTATTGCCTTTGTTCGTTTTTTGGTAACGGGCGATTTTAAAAATGCATGGGCAGTACTTAATGCTGTTTTTTCTTTTTATATTAAACTTCCTATGTGGCAGCGCAAACGCAGCGCATTTAAACGCCTACTAAAAACTACACAAGTAAAAGATACACCTAGCAATATTAAAACGGGCGTTTACCAAGGCAGCATTATTGTACAGCGATTTTTAAAAGGGAAAAAGTATTTCTCGGATATTGTAAAAACGGAAATTGAGGGATAGGGGTACTTGGACGATTTCGCTTTGGGTATATTTATGCCCATTTTGCACGCTCCTGACAAAACATTTATGCAACCCTTTTGGTAATTTTGCTTATCTTAGTAACACACAAAGCAAGATGCAAAAAATACCATTAAACACCAATCCATGAATACCGCTACTTTTCCTTTTTTTATTGTGTTATTGTTCCTTTTTGGAGCAAGCATAACTAGTAGTAATTTCCTAAATGCCCAAAGTGGCCACAGCAATACTTATTCCTTTTTAGAACTGTCGCCTTCGGCAAGGGTTAGCGGACTGGGGGGCACACAAATAGCTATTATGGATAGCGATGTGAGTTTAGCGGCACAAAATCCAGCCTTGTATAATATAGGCATGAACACGGCCTTATCTTTAAATACGGTATCCTATTTTGCTGGCATCAATCATGGTTATGTGGGGTTTGCTAAAAGCCTCGACAGTTTAGCCACTTTTGGTATCGGCATACAGTACATTAGCTATGGGGAGTTTACCGCAACCGATCCTACGGCACAGGTTACGGGCACTTTTTCTGGAGGGGAATACGCGCTTACTTTAGGAGGAGCTGGTTATTACAATCGCTTTTCGTATGGTGCTAATCTAAAAATTATCAGTTCTAGCTTAGAAGCTTATCAGTCGTGGGGATTGGCTGCCGACCTAGGGCTTTCTTACCACAATGCCGAACAATATTTAACCATTGGTTTGGTTGCCAAAAACATCGGCACACAATTAAGCACCTACAACGATACCCGCGAAAATTTGCCGTTCGATTTGCAAATAGGATTGACCAAACGATTGCGCTATTTACCCTTCCGTTTTTCTATAACTGCTCACCATTTACACCAATGGGATATAAGATATGATGACCCAAATCAGCAAACCAACAATTTATTTGAGGAAGAAGATACGAAGGAAAAAAGCCATTTTGCCGATAAATTATTTCGACATATTATTTTTGGCGGCGAGCTTTACTTAGGAAAAGTTATTTCGATACAAGCAGGCTATAACCATTTACGTCGCCAAGAAATGAGCATTCCTGTTGGGCGTAGTTTAGCAGGATTTTCGTTTGGTGCAGGTTTACAAATTAAGCGTTTCCAAGTGCGCTACGGACGAGCGATTTACCATGCTGCAGGTGGTAATCACCATTTTAGTTTTGCAGTAAAGTTTGGGGAATTTGATAAATAACTTTTTTTGGGGAGAGGGAATCTAATGGTGGTAACGTAGAGAAAATTCATGAATTTTCTCTACCATAAAACAACAAGAATGCCCCTTCCCCAAAAAAAATACAAGGTCTAATTACCAACCGCAATATGGCTTAATAAACTAATATTTTGCTCATCGCTATAATTGTATTGATACAAGCCATCCGAGCCAATCATTAATAAAATATCGTTGTAAGGGATAACATCAAAAGCAAAAATATCAGGATAATGGGCAAGCTGATTTTGGTCTATTTTTTCTACATCATTGGCATCATATACTTTTAGTCCATCATTGCCGTCGCAGATAAATAACACGCTGTTATCAATCCCTAATCCGTGCGGGTTTTTCATGGGATAAGAAGCGACTAATTCTGGGCTGTAAATATCACTAATATTCAATACATCTAACTGATTAATAGCTCCTTGACATGGTGTGCCTGAACGCAAAGTTACATAAGCATAATCCCCTTCTGCCACTACAGGATCGCAGCTACGAATATGATTAAACTCACTTACATATGCTGGCACACTTGGATTGTCGAGGCTATAAATATACATCCCAAATTGCGAACCAATTAACAAGTTTCCTTGAAAGGGAAAAATGGTTTCTATCTCCCATCCTATAGGAATGCTTTCCCCTGCTTGTGGGCTGGCATTATTGCTAATATCGTATACTTGTAATTGGTAGCTCGTTACAATGTAGAGGTAATTGTTATAGAGGGTGAAACGTGCCATAGAACCGCCTATTCCAGGTGCAGCATTGGCATTAGCATTAGCATTAGGAGGTCCGTTAGCTGCTGAAGTTTGATCGGCAGATGATTCATTAAAAGCTACATCAACAGTAGTAGTAGGAAAAATGCCTCCGCTATTTTCTGGAGGCGAACTATCTATATGTATCGGAATTTCCTCTCCACATTTTACGGTTTCTATATGTTCTACCGTTTCATACTCTACTATAAATCCTAATTCGGGGTGGGTCGCAAAATTTTCTGCAAATACATTTTCTACTCGTTTTAGCAATTGCACATTGTTTAAATCGCTGATGTCGATGGCTAGCAAATCGGTATAACTATCGGCATACAATACGCTGTTTTTTACTGCCATATCCACATTGCCTTCAATCTTTATAAAAGCAGTGTTTATAGGATTCGTAGGGTCGCTATTGTCGATAATATGAATTCCTTTGTGGCGTTCGTTCACTAAAATATAAGGGGCAATAAAATACAATTTGCCTGGCGTTTCCATTACTTGTGCTTCTCCTGTGGTAATGGGTACTCTAAAATCCTCGTAGCTCACATAAACGGGTTCGCTGGTTGTGTAGCTGTAGGTATCTTCGCAAGCATCTTCGCAGCTTTGCAGGCTTACTGCCAACATTGTAATTGTTCCTACTAACAATAGTTGAAGCAATTTGTGGTAAGTGTTGGTCCATTTTTTTAGGTAATAATTATTGTCCATAGCTGTTTTCTTTTTTTTACTAAATATCTACTCTTTTACTAGCCAAACGCTTGTAAAGCAAACAACGTTGCCATCCGCCCAAATTTTAACATCTTATCCCAATAAAAAAAGCCCATCCCTAATAACTAGAGATGGACTTGCTTTGTGAGCATTTACTTTTCCGAAGAAAAACAAACGCTCGCTAACTTATCACCATTGTTTTTTGGTAGCAGGTATAAGGTACTTTTGTAGAAGGAATTAATTACCTTCTACTTTATACAAAAATACCTTCTACAATTAAACTACGCTTTTTTCTCGTCTACTTCTTCGTACTCTACATCTTGCACGTCGTCTACATTCACATCACCATTTTCTGCGCCGTTAGCGTTAGGATTGGTAGGTGCGCCGTTGGCTCCTGCTGCTTGTTGTGCTTGGTAAATTTCTTGTGAAGCGGCTTGCCATGCATTGTTTAAAGTAGCCATTGCTGCATCAATCCCTTCTATATCTTGCGATTGATGTACTGCTTTTAAATCTACCAATCCTTTTTCGATGGCTTCTTTATTAGGAGCAGATAATTTATCGCCGTATTCTTTTAATTGTTTTTCCGTTTGGAAAATTAAAGAATCTGCTTGATTAACTTTGTCTACTTTTTCTCGTGCTTGCTTGTCGGCTTCTTCGTTGGCTTTCGCCTCGTTCTTCATTTTTTCAATCTCGTCTTTCGATAAGCCCGTTGTTGCTTCAATACGAATGCTTTGCTCTTTATTGGTTCCTTTATCTTTTGCAGATACATTCATAATACCGTTGGCATCAATATCGAAGGTTACTTCAATTTGTGGTACACCTCTCATAGAAGGAGGAATGCCATCTAAGATAAAACGACCAATGGTGCGGTTATCTTTTGCCATGCTACGCTCCCCTTGTAAAATATGAATTTCTACAGAAGGCTGATTGTCGGCAGCGGTAGAGAAAGTTTCTGATTTACGGCTAGGGATAGTTGTATTAGATTCGATTAATGGCGTAAACACACCACCTAAAGTTTCGATACCTACAGATAAAGGCGTAACGTCTAGTAATAGTACATCTTTTACCTCACCCGTTAATACACCACCTTGAATAGCTGCACCTACGGCTACTACTTCATCAGGGTTTACACCACGGTTTGGCTTTTTACCAAAAAACTGGCTTACTGCTTCTTGAATACGAGGAATACGAGTAGAACCACCTACTAAAATTACCTCATCAATTTCGCTTTTTGAGTAACCAGCATCTTTTAATGCTTGTGCGCAAGGTTGTAAGGTACGTTCTACCAATACATCTACTAATTGCTCAAATTTAGCACGGGTAATGCGTTTTACTAAGTGCTTAGGCACGCCGTCAACCGCAGTAATATATGGTAAGTTAATTTCTGTTTCGGTAGAGCTTGACAACTCAATTTTTGATTTTTCGGCAGCTTCTTTTAAACGTTGTAAGGCCATTGCATCTTTGCGTAAGTCAATGCCTTCGTCGCTTTTAAATTCATCTGCTAACCAATCAATAATAATTTGGTCAAAATCGTCGCCTCCTAAGTGGGTATCACCATTGGTAGATTTCACTTCAAAAACGCCATCTCCTAATTCTAAAATAGAAATATCGAAAGTACCGCCTCCTAAATCGTAAACGGCTATTTTTTGTTCTTGTCCACGCTTGTCCATACCGTACGCTAGAGATGCTGCGGTAGGCTCGTTAATAATACGACGAACTTTTAAGCCCGCAATTTCGCCTGCTTCTTTAGTAGCCTGGCGTTGCGAATCGTTAAAGTAAGCAGGTACGGTTACTACCGCTTCTGTTACCTCATGACCTAAATAGTCTTCCGCAGTTTTTTTCATTTTCTGCAATACCATCGCCGAAATTTCTTGTGGAGAATATTCTCGGCCATTAATATCTACTCTTACGGTGCTGTTGTTTCCTTGTTTTACATTGTACGACACTTTATCAACATGGCTTGCAATTTCGTTCCATCTAGCACCCATAAATCTTTTAATAGACATGATGGTGTTGTGAGGATTGGTAATTGCTTGACGCTTGGCAGGGTCGCCAATTTTACGTTCGCCGTTTTGTAAAAATGCTACTATCGAAGGCGTAGTACGCTTGCCCTCGCTATTAGGAATTACTACAGGCTCATTACCTTCCATTACGGCTACGCAAGAGTTAGTAGTACCTAAGTCAATGCCTATAATTTTACTCATTTGTTCTCTATTATAATTATTTGATTAAATTTTTGTGTGTTATACTTCTTCCTTATTCAATAGATGTGCCAACGAGCAAAAATGTTTTTTTTTGTGCAAAAATGTCAACTTAGGGGCTGTCCTGTCACAGAGAAAGGAATAGGAGGTGTCAAAACGGCAGAAATACGTGTGCATTAGCTTGCCTAATTGTCGGAATTATAGCAATAGTAGGCTACTGCTTTGCTCAACACATCAACATAGTGTAGCGAAGCGAAACCATCCAAGTACTAAGGACCAAATACCAAGTACCCACTACTAAAAATTAGCGTTTAATTTCCATAAACCGTTCTGGCTCTTCAATGGGCTGAAAACCAAATTGCAAATACAGTCCATGTGCATCTTGAGTGAGTAGTAACCAACGTTTTATATCTTCAAATTCTGGGTATCGCATAATGCAGTACATTAAAAATTTGCCTAAGCCTACGCCTCTAAACTGCTCAATAATAAATACATCTGCTAGGTAAGCCATGGTAGAAAAGTCGGTTACCACTCTAGCAAAACCAATGAGGGCAGGTCCTTTATATACGCCAAAACAAACCGATTTTTCGATTGATTTTTTCACAACCGCTTGTTCTCGTCCATCTGCCCAATAGGATTGCTCTAAGTAAGCATGAATGAGTTCTATATCTAATCTTTTTTTATCGGTACTTACAGTAAAACTGTCTCTTGTCCATTCTTTTATCATGATTGTATAAATTGTGTAATGGTGAACTATATCGGATGACTAAACCCATCCGTTCAATGAAATTTGAAGTACGCTAAAGCGCACTAAGAAACTCCGACAGAAGGTGCTTCGACAGAAATGCGCTTTAGCGTACTTACTTACTTTGTGAACGGATGAGTTTAGTCATCCGACCATTGAAATTTTGTAGTCTAGTATATTAATGCTGTATCCTCTACATTTTGTTACTTTTTTATAAATGTAAATATACAATAGGGATAACTAAGATACCAAATCAAACTCCACATTAGCCAACTCTTGTCCATTAATAATAATGGCCAAGGTATGTTTACCAGGATAATGTTTCCGAGTTGTCATATTGTGCAGGGCTTGTTTTCTTTTAAAAGAAATACGCTGCTGTGCAAGGTAATTATTTTCGGTGATTTTAAATATTTTTCTGGATGTTTTCCCATTACTTTTCACATAATCTATTCCGTATTCTATTCGCAATTTACAATCTTGGGCATTGCCATTTTCTAAGTCGAACGAAAAATGCAGGGCATCGCCTATTTTAACAGTTGCTTGTGCTAGGTTTAACTGTTGGATGCTTATTTTGTCTACTTCGCCAAAACCAAACAATTGCAGGGCTTTAGGATGGGCACTTTTAAGCAATCCCCTACAAGCATGTTTCACTATCCAATTGGTATGTGGATGTTTTGTGCCGAGCCATTTTTGGGCAATTTCCAGCACTAATTCAGGATGGTCTTTGCTGATGTCGTTGAGGTTATTGGCTACGCTCCTACGTACATAATCGCTTTCGTCGGTTTTTAAATTTTCTAGGATGGGCAGTATGGGACTTGGATCTTTTTTTAGAAACACCAATCCTTCACCCCAGGGTAAACGAGGACGGCAGCCTTCGCTTGCTAAACGTCGTTGGTGATGATTGTCGCTTTTGGTCCATTGTAATAATTGTTTAAAAATACGCTTAGGCTGCGCTTTTAAAAATGGACGGATGCCGAATTCGGAGGTGCTGAATTGGGTAAAATATCCTAGTGCTGCTATGGATGCATCCCAGTCTTCGGCTGCTTGTCCGTGTACGGCTACAAAATCGCCAAACAAAAAGGCTGGCAGTCCTTCAAAATGATGGGCAATTTGATGCATGATTTTTAGGGCTGCTTGGTAATCGTTCGGCAAGGTTTCGCC
>JAHDBT010000494.1 GCA_020630215.1 Bacteroidota bacterium | reverse complement strand
AATGCGGATGGCGATATTTTAGACCATATTGATATTGGACATTGGGGGGAGGATGAGTTGACGGATGAGAGTTGTGGTACAACAATGCCAACATCTTCTGGCTCTCCAATACCTAAAAAACATATTAATGGTTTTGGCGATTGCAATGACACTACCTGCGTTGTAATTAATACAGAAACAGAAACTTTTATAGATTATGATAATGATAGATTTTATATTCATCTGGAGCATAAGGGATTAAATTTCAATCCAGATGTAAAAGATAATACTACTATAGAAATTGCAACCCTTAAAGATTTCACTATAACAGTAGGGGGTGATTCTATTTACTACGATGACTTAACCCAAATTCAATTATTTGAAACTGAAAATAATTCGGGTGTATTTTTATCATCGAGCCTATTGCTAACAACTGCTGATATGCCAGACGATTTATCTTTTCTTGGCTATGCTTCAGACGATGCTCTAGCAGTATTTCATCCTGGTGGTGAACCAGTAGCAGATGACGATGTAAATGACCGAACCCACAAAGTAACTTTAAAAGGAGGAGTAGCCATACAAGATATTAACTTTGGAGGAGATGGAGCTGCTGAACCTTTATGTAAAAACTATATACCTGTTTGTAATAGAGAACCAGAGGAAAGAAAAATATTAAATGTAAAGGCTTATGTGTTTAATGACCCATTTGAAATTAACGGGCCTACTGTTTTAGGTACATTGGAAGAAGCAACAGAAAAAGTAGAAACGCAAATTGAACAAGCTAATTTATTGTGGGCACAAGCATGTATTGAAATAAGATTATTAGGAAGTATAGGACTTGTTGATGCTCCATTAAAAGATAGTGAGAGTATTCTTGATAATGAAAGAGTAGGATCTGATGAACAGCAAACAATAATTGATAGTTTTATAATAAATTCAGATATTGAAGTTTTACAACTTTTTTTTGTTAATGGACTTAGTACGGTATCAGATGATACAGAGTTTGAACCTCAATATAATGCTGGAGGTATAACAGCACAATCAAATGGTATATCACACGAGGTAGATCTAAATACATTTGTTTTCATTACAATTAAGCAAGGCGACTCTCGAAGAAATTTTGCTCATGAAGTAGGGCATGCCTTAGATAATATATTTGAAGCTGGATGTGACGGGGATCAAACAACAAAAATTCATCTCTTTTATCCTTCTGTATCTCCTATACAAAATTATTTTGAAAGGTATGAAGGAAGCCTTAGAAGAATTTGTAAAGAACAAGAGCAAATATCAAGAACAGTTATAACAGGAAGTGGTAGTGGACTGGGGAATAGATTATTGCAAACATATTAATAACAATACATGCTATTAAATATAATTAGCCATGATATTTTCAACTCATTTTTTGTGCTTTTAATTCAAAAAACATGAAACACCTTATTTTATTTATAATACTCACATTAGCATTCAGTGCTAAAGCAAATGCGCAATTCACATCAATCAAAATGCCTGATAATAAAGTTATTGATGTATTTATTGCTAATGAATACCTAGCAGCAAAGTATGAGGCAAATGGAAGGTGTTCAAAAGAAGATACTATAAAAGCGATGCTACACTATTCTATTCGAAATCGTTATGCTTTTTTAAGTAAGTACAGAGCATACTTTAAGGCATTTGAAAAGATATATGATGAATTGCTTTTTGAATATTTAGAGACCTGTAATTATGATTTTCTGATGCGAGGTATTGGCTTAGGCTATTCTTGGAATAGAGAAGGAACTAGCAATATTATTGATGACATTTACTATCACATGAATCTTGCAATAGATGCTGAGAAAAAGGTCATAAAAACTATCGCTGCTGGAACAACCCAGTATATTCCTGAACTAGCTGAAATTTGTTTAGAGGAGCTAGAAAAGGCTGTTGTTGAAAAAGATAATAAATGGGATAATTGGTATAAGTGGTATCAGCATCTTTATAAACATGAACACAATAAAGATAACTTACTCAAACTAGACAGTATTATGAAAGCCAAGAACTATTTTGATTTACCATACTATGAAGATAAACAAAACAAACTTATGCAAGAAAGAGTCTGGAACAAATAAAACCCATTCCCATAAACCATCAATACCCCAATCATGAAAAACACATACGTATATATCTGTACCTTGCTTATACTCTTATGCCAAGCACAAGATAGTTTTGCTTTGCCTTATCAAGTAAATAATGTTTGTGGGAGCGAACTAGGCAGCATTAACATTGAGTTAGATGCCCCAAATGGCCCGTTTCAATATATTTGGAGTAATGGTTCAACAACAAGTGGCATAAGCAACATACCTGCAGGCATATATACCGTAACCGTATCTGATGCACATGATTGTACTGCCACCGAAAGCATTGAAGTAGAACAAACAGGAGCCATCATAAATAGTTTTACCACAACCTGCGCTCCTGTAAACCCTGATGATATAACAGATGCAGTAACAACTGCAGAAATTGTATTAGGAGGTAATATAGCATTCCCTATTAATTATTTTACTAATATGCAAGAGGTAATTGATGAGCTAGGTAATGTTGAGGGAGTAGTGGAGTTGGAAACTACAGAACTTTCCATCCCAACAGGATATGTGATTTTTAATAACATTTATAACCTTACCATAGTAGATGCTAATGGCTGTGTAACAACTGCTACCGCAGTAATGGATTGCACCTGCGACGAAACCCCTTATTATGATTATGAACTAGATTGCACTGGTGATTTTACAACTGTTGTAAATATATACTGTACGCCTCATCCATTTTATTGGCAGTTACAATATGATCATGATGACGACACAAGTACACCCTGGCAAATAATAACTTCTGGCACAAGCTATACTAATGAAATCCCTATTGCTTATGCCACAACAGATGACTTTGATGAATACGATGCACGAATACAAATATTCTCGGGTACCGACAGTTCAGGAGATTTACTCTTTACTTTTGGCAATTTTGAGTGTTTGTCTCCTGTGGGAGGATTGAGTGAAGGTGACTCCTGTGATAATGATAGCGCTCCTAGTTTTAGCGAGGATATAGTTACTACTGTTCAAGCTTGTGTTGGGCGAGAAGTTTGTATTTCATTTTATGCTTCAGATGAGGATGGCATTAAAGACGTAACGGTAAATACTGGTAGTACGGCTACCGTTAGCGAGACGATGACTTATGGAGGTCAAACATATCCTGAACTCGATTATGGTGAAATAACAGCTTTTGCAGAAGGTAAATTTTGTTGGATACCTAATGAAGAAGATATTGGCAATAAAACAGTTATCGTTAGAGCCTATGACGATATTGCTCCACTTTATTGCCCAGAATCAGCATTGCAAGCATACACTATTAATATTAGTTGTTGTATAGACGGGGTAGAGTTTGGAACCCAAAATGCAACAGTAGGCTGTAATGGAGAACAACTAGCAGGCGGTAGTGTAGAGTTTATACCTTTTAAAATAGCAGCATGTGAACACGAACCAACGCAGTTTTTAGTAAATAGTGGCACACAAACAACCGTAACAGATCTAAGTGCTGGTAACCATACTTTTGACATTACTGTTGACGGAGCTACTTATCAACAAAATGTAGTTATTGGGGAACAAACTATCCCAGCTAACCATGTAAATGTATCTGTAAACAAGCAACCTACTACAGGTACTTGTTTTAATGATAATTGTACAGGTAGTATTACCCTTAGTACAAGTGGCGGTTATGGAAGTTACTATTATAATTGGAGCGATTGTCCAGATTTTGAAGCATTAAGTACGGAAGAAGCATCTTTGCCTTATTGTGATGGACTTAGTTCCACTACTCGCAATAATTTATGTGCTGGCAACTATAGGGTAACCGTAACTGATATGGAGACTGGTTGCAGCACCACAAAAACCATTAATATACTTATGAGTAGTGGTAGTGGCGGTGGTACTAATATTGACGATAGCGAGCCAGATTTACGCTTATTCCCGGTTGTTTATAGCAGCAATACAACTATTACTTACGATATTAAAGAGGATGCCGAAGTAACATTAAAGGTATATAACGCACTAGGACAACCCGTAACAACCCTAGTTAACTCCGAAAGTAAAGCACCAGGTACCTACACCTTACAACACAATAGCGAATCGCTTAATTCGGGAATTTACATTTACCATTTACAAGTGTGTAATAAGGTTAAAGGTAAATTAGGTATTAAACAGGATTAACTATTAATTAGCAATATCACTATAACCCTTCAACACCAGCTCCGCAATTACAATATCTTGTACGGCAACGCCTGTTAAATCGGCAATGGTAATTTGCTCGTCTGATTCACGGTATTGCTTTTGTAGGAGCATTTTCCCTAAATCTGTTACTTGTTGTGCTTGTATTAAGTTTTGGTTTAGAGCATGACTTATTTCTCCGTACTCGGCGCATTGTGCGTAGCTATCGGCAATAAGCAGATCGGCTTTGGCTAGGATGGATGCGTCTATTTCCTGTTTGCCTTTGGTATCACTGCCCATTGCGGTAATGTGGAAACCTTTGTTGGTAGCATTGGCAAAGTGTACTGCTTTTATTAAAGGACTTTTAGCAGGCGTGCAGGTAACCAATAAATTACAATGTTGCACCAATTGGTCCATTTGTTTTGTTGGGTTAATTATTAGGGGAATGCCTATTGCTTGCATGCCCTTTTGGTAAGCCTGTAGTTTGTCGTCGCTTCTGCCCCAAACCCATATAGGCATGTTGAGCGTAACAGGAAGCACCTCCAATAAATATTGTAGTTGCAAACGGGCTTGTATGCCAGTACCTACAATGCCAATGCCTGTAATTTTTTTAGGTGCTAGGTATTTAGCTGCTAATGCACCTGCTAGTGCGGTACGGATGTCGGTTAGGTAGCCATTGTCTAGTAAAATGGCTTTTAACTCGCCTGTTTTTTGGCTGTACACCAACATATTGCCATTGCTTGATGATAAGCCCATTTTAGGGTTGTCGTAAAAACCCGAAGCTATTTTAATGACATAATAGGGGCTATTGCGTTGGTAGCCGTATTTAATATGTACTTCTCCTGGCGGTTGGTCAAATTGCATCGTGCCTACGGGCGGCACAACTACTTCTCCTAGAAAATAGGTTTTAAACCCTCCTTCTATTGCGTCTAGCAATTGGGTGGTTGGGATGGTTTTTAGGATCGTTTTTATTTCGTTTAAGGGGATGATTTTGGGCATAAGCTGTTTTTTGAATGGTTTTTAGGGAAAGACCATACGTTTTCTTGTGGTGCTAATCTCTAGTTCATGTAAATTATTAACGGACTAAAGTCCGTTTTACATAAATGCAAAAAGCCTTCACACATTAAACTGTATGAAGGCTTTTAAAAAAGAAA
>JAHDBT010000021.1:11573-30976 GCA_020630215.1 Bacteroidota bacterium | reverse complement strand
CAAAAATATCTTTACTATAGGTTAAATAAACCTCCTCCTCCTCACTTACAAAAGCCTGTAAGCCCCACTCAATAGCACCAATATCACCATCTAATTCACTATCTAATTGTTTCAACCATAAAGTATTGCCATATTCATCTATTTTTCTAATGTATACATAGGCAGTAACATCTGTGCCATACATGCCCATTACCAAATATCCTCCTTCAACGGGTTTTGCGACTGCGCTTAAAATATTCATAGTATCTGCCCAGTAGGTTTTGTTAAAATAGATAAATTCCTCTGTTTGTTGGGCTATTATATTACTGCATATATTACACATTAGTAGTAAAAGTATTATTTTGTTCATGCTTTTAGTTCTATTAGAAAAGCATAGACAGTAAATACTGCCTATGCTTAAATTAAAAGTGCCCTATTATCTAACAATAATGAGTTTTTGTACTTCTTTAGTACCTGAAATTTGGCAATAATAAATTCCTATTTTAAGCTTACTTATCGGAATACGTTGTACTGTCGCACTGGTTAAATTGTGCGTTTGTAATAACTTACCCGTTAAGTTATAAATAAGAACTTGTTGCCCTTCAAAGCTAGCAGTAGATATTGCGCTCAAATCAATATTTACATAACTGCTAGTAGGGTTAGGGTATAAGGTAAAACTAGGGTCTATTGCTGATAGTCCATTCAGTTCAGTTTGTTGATAACTACCAACACTTCTTCTGTAAGAAGCCTCATTTAAAGAAGCTAACATACTTTGTGCAAAAACTTGATTATTAGCTTGTTTAGCATCTGCTAACATTTTAATATCAGTAGTTGTAAAACCTTTTTTGCCACTACCTCCTGTTCGTTCATTAATATAAGCATAAGAGATAGATTTATAATCTAGGTTTTCTTGTGTATCATCAGGAATCATATCCAGTCTGTTAATAGCCGCCGTATAATTTTGCTGATCAATAAAAGTACCAACCAAAAGCTTATCTGTCCAAACTTTATCAACACATTCAAGCATATTAATAACGCTTTGTTTTCTATTAAATGCTAAATGATTACGCACTTTTCTACCAATATCTCCCTGGCAATTAGTTAGTCCTTCCAAGTCATCTTCGTCTTCGGGATAATCAATGATGCAATCTCTTGTAAAGCTCTCAACACCCTCACTACAATCTACAACTGTAATATTACCAAAAGAGTAAGTTGGGTTAGGTTGCGAGCCAGAATCACAATAAAGAATAACGGGGTTTGTTGATTGATTATTGATATGCAGGCGGTCGTAGCTAGGTGTAATAGGTGTGCCTATGTTATGCCAATGTGTAGAGAATGCTTCATTGGGATTAGTTGAAACACATTGCCCTTGTTCTTGTAAAAAGGAGTTAGGAGCAAGAAACCAATCGCTTCTAGCTGCGCCAATATAGGCATTACAATATAACTGTAAAAAATTATTGTTATCTATCATAAATACACTCGCATTAAATGTTCCTTCAAAGGTATTATCATGAATTAAGCTTCTGTTACTTAGCCCAGCTAAACCGCCAAAAAAGGTATCATCTACAACAATACCATTTGTCAAAAGAGTATTAGCAGTAGTATTAATTTTGTTTTCACTTATTTCAAATCCAAATGAGTTGGCTGCAAAAATAGCGTAGGTGTCTCCGTTAATATCGTTTCCTGCAGGCACTTCAAATTTATTTCTCTTATAAGTGCCAAAAGGAATAGAGTTTAGCGTTAAACCTCTATCTACATTAATAAACTCATTTTGCACTACATTTGTTACCGAAATAGCCGTTAAGGTATTAAACAAGTCAATCCCCTGGCTTAGATTGTCAAATGTATTGGAGTATTGGTCTTCATCGGCAGAAAGGACACCTATTTTAGTATCTGTGTTATAGGCAATAATTCCTACTCCTTTTTCTTCTCCAACTAAGTCAGCTGTTGTTGTTCTAAATGTATTACCCTTAATAAGAATTGTTTGACATCTATTAAGTACAATATGTCTGTAATTTCCCAAGTCGGCACCGCCACTCATAAAAGGAGCTGAATTAATAAAGTTATTATTACGAATTCGCCCCCGTTGAGAGGGCATGACAATACCGCTTGGGTTTTCGCCATAAAAACGCTCTATTTTAATGGCAGTCATATTATTCTCAAAGGTGTTTCCTTCTGCGTGAACAATTCCTCCTCCTACATCTGTGCCTAGTACATCAAAAGTATCGTAGGCATTAATTCCAATAAGAGCATCTTTTAAAAAGCTGTCATTTTCTATAATAACGACGCCATGATCTGTGCTTCCGGAGAAGTAATAATCAACTGGATGATAAACATTCCTATTTCCTTCAACAGAAATTCCTGCCCAATAATCACTACAGCCAGCAGCCTCAAGTGTTGAGTTGTTGATGTGTAAAATGCCTCCCGTCTCTACTTTTATACCTGTAAGCGTACCCATAAACTGTATAGTTGTGCTATTAATTTCTAAAGTAGCTCCATTAGGTACAATAATATCATTAGTTACAAGAGTAGGTGAGTCCCAAATTACAGGTTCACCAGTTGTTATTGTTTCTCCATCTATTATTACTGATGTTGCTATTCCTGTATCTTCTGGTACTAACATTGGGGTGAGTAGTGGATGTGATTGTAAGTAATATCTAGCACGAAAACCTTGTTGTGCGGTTATAGTTTCTTGGCAGGTTAACTCTACATAGGACATTATATTATCTAGTTGAGTATAAGGAAAAGGGTTGCCTTGTGTATCTGTAAATGCACTTGTTATTGGACTAGTAGAGGTGATTCCGCCAGCGATAACATCAATACAATCAGGAACAGTTGCCACTATTATCGCTCCAGCTTCTGTATCACAAACATAATCTCCACAGTAAAAACAGTTTCCAAAATTTAGATCCGTTGGGTCGGTAGGCTGAACAGCTAATTCTGCACAAGGTATATCGGTTGGTTCGCCAGAGGCTCCTTCGTCAACTGTTCCATGATGAGTATGATACAAACCTAAGCAATGACCAACTTCATGTGAAAACACATGAGATTGCAAAACATCTACAGGGGTCACAGGCTCACCAAATCCATCATTATTTACTAACCATGTTCCGCCTAAAACCATTGCACTTCCTGGAATTGCATCTACTATCCCACCAGCACTCCAAAATGGAGCATTTTCATCAAGAATAAAAACATCTAAACCATCATTGTTTATTGCTACTGCATTATAAGGACAATCAGGTAAATTGTCAGTACAATCGCCAAAAGACGAATTGTATAGTGTAGTATTATCAATATAGTCTACACAGAGTACATTAAAAAAAATATGGTGTGGACTATAAGCATCATGAAGCGCAGCCAACCCGTCTGCAATATCTTCTGGATTTCTCCCACCTGTTCCATCATTCCTTCTAATAATATGAATATACATGTTGACAAATAAGTCATCTCCACCTAAAGATGCTGTACTGTAAAAATCGGGAGATAGATTTTCCATAAAATTAGGATAATTACCTTTCGTATAGCAAAAGGTTTCAAAGTCCTCATCAAGCATAATCGTTTCTTGCCCATAAATCAAATCCCCCCCCACATATAAACAACATCACTAATGCGATAAGCGGCTTTAAAAATAGGGTTTGCTTCATTGTGTTTTTCATAAAAAAATAAGTTTAAAAAAATGAGATAATACATGTGTGAGTGTAGCTAAAAAAGGATAGTATGTTTAACTATTGTTACGAAATTAAATGCTTTTTTTGGCTTATGCAAGTTTTTAACAAATTACTACTATAACATTTTTTGGCGTTTGTAAGAAAGAAATAAACATTTTAAATTTCATGAAACCAGAAAGAGATGTTAGTAAAATTACTAACAATCATTTTTTTACAAGCTATTTTTTAATTAATTTGAAGTAGGATTTATAATGAAAAAACGGTTCTTTTTTTGTACTAAAAAGCTCGCTCTCTCCCTAAAAAAACTATTACCAATAATAAATTAAATAGATTACTAGGTATGCCAAATCGTTCTTTCTGTTATACTATAAAGTCCGTTCGCTCAACCTTTACGCTTTTTTTTAATGAGCTAATACTGGACTTTCCAGTGCAACTGGAAAGAACAAATGAACTTTTTTTTCAAAAAAATGTTTAAAAAATTAGTTTATTACTAAAAAAATTACTAAATTTGTAGTCCAGACAGTAAGTACCTTGTTTAGGAAATAAGGAAAATTGTTTTTTAAGACGGAAAAAATATCATTATTAAATTAAAATAATACATTAGAGTATGGCAGATTCAGATAAACTCAAAGCCCTGCAGATGACCATTTCCAAGTTGGATAAACTATATGGAAAAGGCACTGTAATGACACTTGGTGATAAAAAAGTAGTGAGAGGAGATGCAATTTCTACGGGTTCATTAGGATTAGATATTGGACTAGGAATTGGCGGTTATCCTAGAGGTCGTATCGTTGAAATATACGGGCCAGAATCATCGGGTAAAACAACTTTAGCAATTCATGCAATTGCTCAAGTACACAAACAAGGTGGTGTTGCTGCATTTATTGATGCAGAACATGCTTTTGATAAAGACTATGCACAAGCATTAGGGGTAGATGTAGAAAACCTATTAATTTCTCAGCCAGATTATGGAGAGCAAGCACTAGAAATTGCCGACCATTTAATTCGTTCGGGTGCATTGGATTTGGTGGTGGTAGATTCTGTTGCTGCACTAGTACCTCGTAGTGAGTTAGAAGGCGATATGGGTGATTCTAAAATGGGTTTACAGGCACGTTTAATGTCGCAAGCAATGCGTAAATTAACGGGGTCTATTAACAGAACAAAATGTACTTGTATTTTTATCAATCAGTTGCGCCAAAAAATTGGGGTGATGTTCGGTAATCCAGAAACAACAACTGGTGGTAATGCATTAAAATTTTACTGCTCGGTACGTTTAGATATTCGCCGTATTGGCCAAATTAAAGATGGAACCGATATTGTTGGTAACCGTACACGCGTAAAAGTAGTGAAAAACAAAATGGCTCCTCCTTTCCGTCAAACAGAGTTTGATATTATTTATGGAGAAGGCGTTTCTAAACTAGGCGAAATTATTGACTATGCCGTAGAAATGGACATGATTAAGAAAAGCGGTTCGTGGTACAGCTACGAAAGCAGCAAAATTGGTCAAGGACGAGATAATGTGAAAAAGTTCTTACGGGATAATCCCGAACTCGTAGAAGACTTGGAAAAAAGAATTAAAGATTCCTTCTTTGGAGATAAAGAAGAAGCAGAAAAAAAGGTAGAAGCAGAAGCGGAAGCATAAGTAATGGTGTTTAAATCAAGACACAATGTAACTTGCTTAGTAACGTTTAAAAAATAAATCCGACAATTTGTACGTAGAGGTTTTGTGCTTAGACAAGGCGCAAAACGCAGCCATAGCCTAAGCTACGGCGAGTATTTGCAACGCAGGATAAGTGCAAAAGATCAAGTAGAAATGACGGATTTATTTTTTATGCGTTACTTAAATTTAAAGTACGCTAAAGTGCACTTACAAACTTTCTAAAACCGATGAATTCAATCATCCAATATAGAAGTAAGATTGGGATTTAGCAAAAAAAAACAAAACCCGGAATCATTTTATATGATTTCGGGTTTTTTAATTATTAGGCACTATGCCTTAACCAATATCAGAACAATCAATCATGCAAAACGAAAAATACTTTCCAATACGGCGCAATGTAAAAGACGGACAAATAACTCTATGGCCTTCCAAAAAACACAAAGTCAAACAACAACTCGTGCTCGATTTTTTACTAGAAAAAATTGATCCCCAAAAACAATACACCGAAAAAGAAATTAGTCAACTCCTAAACCAACACCACACTTTTGGTGATGCCGCTTTACTACGTAGAGAAATGATAGGACGACAAATGCTACAACGCAAAAATGATTGCAGTGCCTACTGGGTAAAAAAGTAGTTATACCTAAAAATACCGCCATTGAAAAATAAAAGCTAGGAGTAAATTGTAAAAACAAGGCTTAAATTGTAAATTTGCATGTTCTAGGCATCTTCCCTCTACAATAGAACTCTAATACCTTCTATTAAACAATGTTGCACACGCACATTATTGGAGCAATGCCTTTTATTTCATCATTACTATTAACCTACCTAATATGCAATTTACCGTTTCTACTACTACGCTGCAAAATCAGTTGCAATTGTTAAATGGTGCTGTTGGCACTAATGCCTCTTTGCCTATTTTAGAAGATTTTTTGTTTCGCATCCAAGATGGTAAACTAACACTAGGAGCTACCGACTTAGAAACGTCGATGACTTCAGAAATTGATGTGATGGCCGATAGTGATGGGGAAATTGCTATTCCTGCCAAAATGTTGTTGGATGTACTAAAAACATTACCAGAACAACCCCTCACTTTTAAAGTAGATTTAGATACACAAGCCATTGTTATCTTATCGCAAAACGGAAAATACAAAATGACAGGGGAACCAGGTGATGAATTTCCAAGTTTACCCAGCCTAACAGAACCCGAAATACTGCATTTTAGTTCGAGCGTACTAGCAGATGCCGTAGAAAAAACCTTGTTTGCCGTAAGTACCGACGAATTACGCCCAGCAATGACAGGCGTTTACTTTTCGCTAGATGAAAGCGGCGTAACCTTTGTAGCAACCGATGCTCAAAAATTAGTAAAATACAAACGCACCGATATTACCGCCGAAGTACCCGCCAATTTTATTTTGCCTCGTAAAGCACTAGGACTGTTAAAAAATGCCCTGCCAAAAACAGAAACAAGTGTAGAAATTGCCTACGACCAAACCAATGCCTTTTTCTCTTTCAGCGGCATTAACCTAGTATGTCGCCTAATAGAAGCCCGCTACCCCGATTATACTGCAGTTATACCGCCAGAAAGCAATATCGAAATTACCATTAACCGCAACGATTTTTACAATGCCCTAAAACGCTTATCGCTGTTTGCCAATAAAACAACCTACCAAGTAAATTTTGAGATTGAAAACAACGAAATGCAATTAACCGCACAAGACCTCGACTTTAGCAACGATGGCAAAGAAAGTGTACCTTGCCAATACGAAGGAGATGCTTTAAGCATTGCCTTTAATGCCCGCTTTTTAGGGGAAATTTTAAATGTAGTGAAAACGGAAGAGGTGCGCTTAAAAATGGCAGGACCTAACAGAGCAGGAATTGTTGTGCCAGGCGTTTTAGACGAACATGAAGATATTTTAATGCTAGTAATGCCAATTGTATTAGTAGCCTAATTTTTTGTAGTAGGTATTTTGGTAGCACGTAGAAAGTACATAAACAAACGGCCTTATTTAGGTTTGATTGACTACTAATGACTCAAAACCCAAGTTTCGGAGCAACTAACAAACCCAAAAATACTAGCCCACAATGTAAAGAAATAAAGAGGAATATAGTTAGCGTAAAAAAAAATGTTTTAAATTTTCCAAAAAGATTTGGCAGTTTAAAATACTTGATCTATATTTGCCTCGCTTTAGGGCGGAACGCCGGTATAGCTCAGCTGGCTAGAGCAGCTGATTTGTAATCAGCAGGTCGTTGGTTCGAGTCCGACTACCGGCTCCAAAAAGCAAAAAAGCGAGTATTGCATATGCAGTACTCGCTTTTGTTTTTTATAAGCTTTGTTATTATTTTGCCTAGCCAAACTTCTACTAAAAAAGGGTAACCAGATTATATAAACAGGTCTTATTCTGCCAATTTAATGGCATTTAATAATACCGTAAGTTTACGCATAGGCAAACGCTTTCTCACTTTAGGTGCATATACAAATCCATCAATACAAACGGTTCGCTTATTTTTCGGGTCATCCAAACAATAGTTAACAAAAGGCCCACCCATAAAATCATGTTCAATAGCCCACAAACCTTTACTCTCAATCGCTTTTTGTGTTCCTAGCTTTACAAACCGTTGTTCAAAAGGCAAAATCGAATCCGAAAACATATAACTTCCTTCCTTTTGACTTTGTACTTTTTTTCCTGCTTCATTTCTTAAAACAATGGGAAATGCCTGGCTCATAATAGGAGCCGTATCTTTATAAGGAGTTGAATAAACCAAAATATTTAACACCTCTTCTGTTGCATCCGAATCAAAACGCAACCACATAAAATCATCCTCGTCTACTGCGACTTCGTATTTATTGGGAATTTCAAATTCGAGGTTAAATTTTTCTTTCATGGTTAAGGTCAGCCCGCCGCTAACACCAGGAATGTAATTATTGGTCAATGCCTTGGCATCACCAATTTCGTGTAACTTCGCAATAATGTTTACTTCGTGCTCCTTTAGTTTATTCAGCAAATCTTGTTCGTTATTGCCATACAAATACATCACTCGTTGTGGCTTAGACCAAACATTTTTCCGAACAAAATAAGGAGGCACTTCTTGCCCACTTTTTTTAATGCGTTCCAGCTGTGTTTTTACCATCTCAGTAGTAGGATTGTCCTGGTCGAGTATCGCCACTACTAGCATCACACTACTGCGTTTTAGCAAGTCAACTAAATCGCCACCAGGAGCTTGGCGCAAATCAAAAATGGGCTCTCGTTGCGGTAAAATGCCATAATCTTTCATTAAAGTTGCCCGTAGCTTTTCACCGCTGTTACCTCGCCATTGGTCTTCTTCCATAGCCAAAATAATTTCATCTATTTTTCCTGTAGAATCTGGCAAGTAATTAAGCCTATCTTTAACACCGTTATCCGAGCAAGCACCCAGAATGCCAATAAACAAAAATAAGCCAATGCATTTTTTCATGATCATATTTAAAAAGATTTTTTTGCTAATTTACCATTTATAAACGTATCGGGTAAGTATTGTGTAGGGAATGTTGTTATTTTTGTGGTAAATGTACCGTTTTGGCGAGGAAGTGTAGGCTAAAGAAAGTAAAAATACCAGCCTTTCCTACAACTGCTACTAAAAAAACAGCGAAGCGTAGCCGTCCAACTACCATATACCAACTACCAAGTAAAAACAAAACATGAGTAAACGATATTTTATAGAAATTGCCTATCAAGGGCAAAATTATTGTGGTTGGCAAGTGCAACCAAACGGGGTAACCGTACAATCAACTTTAACCGATGCCCTAAGCACCATTACCCAACAACCCATACACACCATTGGCTGTGGGCGTACCGACTCGGGCGTACATGCCAGCCAATTTTTTGTGCATTTTGATTTGGAAGGCGAAGTACCAGAAAATTTCCTGTATCGCATCAATAAATTTTTACCCAAAGACATTTCCGTTTTCCGATTAATACCCAACGTACCACCAGATGCCAACACCCGTTTTGATGCCACCTACCGTGCTTACGATTACTATGTACATTTTAACAAAAGCCCATTTTTACACCAACAAAGTTTTTTCTACCCTTGGACTCCCCTTAATTTAAACGAGATGAATAAAGCCGCCGCCCTCCTACTAAACTACAAAGATTTTAGGATGTTTTGCAAAAGCGGTCACAGTTCTAAAACGACCCTCTGCAATTTATATAAATCCGAATTTATTTACGATGAAGCAGCTGGCAAATTACGTTTCCATATTGCCGCCAACCGCTTTTTACGAGGCATGGTACGACGAGTAATGGGGGCTTTGCTAATGGTAGGAAAAGGCAAAATTTCTCTAGCAGAATTTAAAGACGCAATGGACAACAAAAAAGAACAGTTCGATAGTATGAACGTTTCGATGCCACCACAAGGTTTGTATTTAAGCGAAGTGCGTTATCCTTATTTAGATGATACCGATGGGAATAGACGGAGGGATTTATTTTAGGGTTTTAAGACCGCTTCGCTGTCAGTAGTCAGAACGTTCGCTGCGCTTACTGTCAGATCGCTTCGCTGTCAGATTTTATAGGCTGGCGTTTTTTTGCTGACGATATTTATTTTTTAGGTTGATAAATAGAAAATGTGTAAATTGCAGCTACTATGAACCTTTCTCCACCACAATAGTTAATGTACTAGAGCAAATTTCCTAATCTTTTACCATCCATCACCAAACCCAACAATTCTTTGAGCAACAAAAACACAACAGGTAACATTGTAGACTGGGAGCTATTTAAGCGAGTACTCGTACTGGCCAAGCCCTATAAAACTGCATTTATTGGCGCTTTAGTACTCGCTATTACATTGGCTTTTGTATCGCCCTTACGCCCCTACCTTATACAGCTTACGGTTGATAATTACATCTTCAAATCCAATGAAGCGGGCTTGATGAACATGGTGTACCTTTTAATTGGGGTACTGTTTGTAGATGCTTTTTTGCGTTACAATTTCACTTACCTCACCAATTGGCTAGGACAGTCGGTTATTAAAAATTTACGAGTTCGAGTTTTTCAACACATCCTAAAATTTAGGCTGCGCTATTTCGATAATACCGCCATTGGTACAGCAACTACCCGCGCCATTAACGACGTGGAAGCCATCAACAATATTTTTTCGCAAGGAATGCTTACCATCGTTGCCGACCTACTCACCATTTCTACCGTGTTGTGTATTATGTTTTATACCGATTGGAAACTCTCTTTGGTAAGCTTAGTGCCGTTTCCATTTTTAATTTACAGTACCTATATATTTAAGGAAAAGGTAAAGGGTGCTTTTCAAATTGTGCGTACACAGGTAGCCAAAATGAATGCCTTTTTACAAGAACACATTACTGGAATGAGCATTGTACAGGTATTTAGTGCCGAGCAAAAAGAGATGGACAAATTTAAAAGAATTAACGACGACCAAAAAAAAGCACATGTACAATCTATTTGGTATTACTCTATTTTTTTTCCAGTTGTAGAAATTATTATTGCCAGCTCGCTAGGATTAATGGTGTGGTTTGGTGCTAATTTAGTGATAGATAGCCAAACAAGTTTAGGGGTATTAATTGCCTTTATTTTATACCTCAATATGCTGTACCGCCCTATGCGTATGTTAGCAGATAAATTTAATACTTTACAAATGGGGCTAGTAGCTTCCGACCGTGTTTTTAGCGTTTTAGATAAATCCGAAATTATTCCTGACGAGGGAACACTACAAGCGGAGTTTAAGGGACATATTAATTTCGACCAAGTTTGGTTTGCTTATAACGAAGTGGATTTTGTAATTAAAGACGTGAGTTTTGATTTACAAGCTGGACAAACGTTAGCCATTGTTGGAGCTACAGGCGCAGGAAAATCTTCCATCATTAACATCCTCAATCGCTTTTACGAAATCCAAAAAGGAAGTATTAAAATTGACGAGGTAGATGTAAAAGATTATAAGCTAGATTCGCTACGCAGTCAAATAGGATTGGTACTACAAGATGTGTTTTTATTTTCAGGATCGATTTACGACAACATCACTTTACGCAATCCTAAAATTACCAAAGCACAAGTGGAGGAAGCCGCCAAAATTGTAGGCGCACACGAGTTTATAGAAAAACTCCCTGGCAAATACGATTATAAAGTAATGGAACGAGGCGCAACCCTATCACTAGGACAACGCCAACTCATCTCCTTCATCCGCACCGTAGTGTTCGACCCCAAAATCCTCATCCTCGACGAAGCCACTTCTTCTATTGATACCGAAACTGAATTGCTCGTACAATACGCCGTAGAAAAACTAGTGGCCAACCGTACCTCCATTGTTATTGCACACCGTTTAAGCACCATACAACACGCCAATAAAATTATGGTACTCGATAAAGGTAAAATTGTAGAAATTGGCTCGCACGAAGAACTCCTACAAATAGCAGGCGGACACTACCGCAAATTACACGATACCCAATTTATGGCCAGGGTTTAAGTTTTTTGTAGAAAATAGAAGGTATTAAACTGACTCCTGTCCACTAAAAACTAGAATTTCAAATCATGATTCATTATCTCCCCATCGGCAGACATAAAATCGAGGAGGTTGTACTCGATGGTTACTTTATTTCCTTGATGGTCTACCGAAGACTTTTCGCCTTTTACATTCACCTTTTTCACCGTACGAGGTAATTCGTACTCAATCGTATAAGTTGGGGCATTTACCATTTCCATTAAAGATTTATTTTCCTCCATATCAAACTCATCCATCGCACTATTTTCATCTTTAGAATAATTGGTCGTTCTACAAAAACGACGACGCTTAAATTTATATTCCGAATCCATAGAACTTAAACCTGTTTCTTCTGAACCCGTTCCTTTAACCGCCATTGCTTTGTTAAGCGCATTCATATTGGCAAAATTGTAGGAAATAGAAAACTTATATTCATCTTCTTTTTTAGACGACACATTACTAATTCCATCAATCCCATCATAGCGATTATAATCTTCGTTCATAAAATCATCCATATTAAACATATCTTGGATAGAGTCGCCCATTTCTGGCATCAACATCATAATCATCGTCATCATCTGCGACATATCAACCGTTGTTGTTACTTCTCCCGAGCCGTTTTTATTGAACTTTATTTTCTCCGTAATATTAAAGCAACCACTAAACACCATGGCAAGGGTAAGCAGTAAAGCAATTATTAAATTTTTCATGTACTAGTTAATTTAAATTTTGTAATGAATTACATCGCAGGTTTTAAGAAAACGCTAATATAGTCAAATAAATGTATGCGTAGTGAAAATAAAAAGCAAACAAACTAAACACTAGGGTAAAGCAACATCATTTCGATACCTTTTGCTAGCAATTATTTTAATTTTGCAGCAAACCTTTTTCTAAACTTCTGCACTTTCGGATGAATAACAGCAGCGCAATAAGGCTGCTCTCCGTGTAAATTAAAATAGTTGTTGTGGTAATCTTCAGCAGGATAAAAAATGCCTGCGGCACTAATTTCGGTAACAATAGGGTTGTCCCATAAATCACCTGCATCGGTTGTTTGTTTACTAGCTTCGGCAGCACTTTTTTGCTCCTCGTTGTGGTAGTAAATTACCGAACGATATTGCGTGCCTACATCTGCACCTTGTCGGTTTAGTGTGGTTGGATTATGAATGTGCCAAAACACGTTTAGCAATTCTTCATAACTAATTACAGCCGCATCGTATTGTATTTGCAATACCTCTGCATGTCCTGTTTTGCCACTACAAACTTCCTTATAAGTAGGATTTTTTACCTCCCCTCCCGAATAACCCGATTGCACAGCAGCTACCCCTTGCAACTGTTGAAAAACAGCTTCTACACACCAAAAGCATCCTGCTCCTAAAGTTGCGGTCGCTAAATTTTGTTCTGACATAGTATAGTGGTTTTTAGTGATAATAAATTATAGCAAGCACGAATTTAGGCTAAGTACCTCAAAAAGCCAAGTTTATTTAAATAATAGCGATAATTACCTTAAAACTAGTCCAAAATAATTGCAACAAAAAATAAGGATAGACAAAAAAACACTATCTTTGAAACCAATATCCTGAGCTTAAACAAGCTACCAATATATGCACAACTTCGACTTAAGCAATCAACTTTTTAATCTCCTACTTTGGCGAGATTTTTACATCAACTTTTTTGGCAACACCTACACCCTAAGCCTCTGGTCTATCTTTTGGTGGGTAGCCCTTTTTATGCTAGGATTTGGTTTTCACCATTGGGTAACCTTTAAGTTTTTACCCAACAGTTTTAAGCTCTACTCATGGTGGTTTACCCTACGCAACCACAAAAAAGCAGGCATTCCTGTAAAAACGGATAAGGTAATTGACAAGCGAGGTTTTAGCGTTGGTTACAGCTACGAACACCGCTGTGCATTATGGGTTTCCTACATCGTTTCTCGCCTATCTGTAGGGGTAGATATTGATAGGGACGACGACTTCTTTGCCGACTCCAAAATTAAATCCGACTACCAAGTTTACCCCGAAGATTACAAAGGAACAGGCTACGACAAAGGACACCTCGCCCCCTACGCATCCATTGATTTTAACTACAAAAGCAGCCACGAAACATTTGCCATGACCAACATTGCACCACAACACCGCAACCTTAACCGTAAAGCATGGCGCAGCCTAGAAGCACACATCCGCAAATGGACACACACCAAAGGAAATATGGTGGTAATTGCTGGGCCAATTTTTAGCCAACGCCCTCCTAAATTGGGCAGTAGTGAAATGTCTGTCCCACACTCCTATTACAAAGTTGTCTACAGCATCCGTCACCAACAATTTATCGGCTTTGTGTTTCCCAATAAAAATGTATCTGCCCGTGACCTTTGGGATCATGCCCTAGCCATCGACCAAGTAGAACGCATTACGGGCTACGAGTTTTTTAATCGCCTAAGTAAAAGCAAACAAAAAAATAAAATCAATTTAGATATTGACTGGTGGCGCAGTAGGGACTAGTTTTTTGTAGAAAGTAGAACGTATTTTTGTAGAAGGTATCCAATCTTCAAATCATAAATTCCTAAAAGGGAAATATACGAATGTCAATAGAAATCAAAAACGTCAGCAGGTAAATAATTTTTCTAGTTCTAAGATATTTGGGGGAGGGGCGATATATTTTAGTATCATTAACAAGCCATAGGCTTGAGTACCGTTTGGCTCAAGCGACACGCTTGACCCTGCGTTCCTTTTTTTTTAAAGAACGCCCGGTCCAGTCTCCAGACTGGAGCGTTATGTTTTTGAAGCCTGTGGCTTCCATAATTGAAATTTAGCCCCCAAATATCTTAGAACTAGTAAATTTTAAATATGCCTCCTTTAGCAGCAGCAGAAAAAAATCAAAAATCCCTCCTTCTATGAAAACAAAACACCACCACTTTCTCCTAATAGCAATTTCTCTCCTCCTCCTTCTAGCCCCTGCCTGCGATCAAGGTTTCGAGGAACTACAAGAAAACCCCAACTCTCCTACGAGCACCAATCCCGATTACCTCTTCACCGAATCCGTTGTTACCTACTCCTCGCAAGGACTCAATGGCATTTACTCCGAAATATGGACACTAATGGAATGGATGATGATGAAGGCAGACATTAACGGACTCAGCCAAGCAGCAGATGCCTATGCCTATGGCGGCAGCAACAACGACGCATTGTGGCAAGCATGGTATGTAAACGCTTTATCCAATATACAAGCCGTTATTAGAAGCACCGAAAACGACCCAACCCTAAGCAACAAATACCATATTGCCCGTATTTGGCGCGCCTACATTTTTCACCGCATTACCGACCTATGGGGCGACGTACCCTACTACGATGCCCTAAACGGCTATGGCACAAGTAGTACCACTTTTACCCCAAAATACGACACACAAGCAACCATCTACACCAACTTATTACAAGAACTCCTAGCAGCCGCCAATGCATTAGACGATACTAAAATTTCTTTTAGCAGCGGCGATCCTTTTTATGGTGGTAGTGTAAAAAAGTGGCAGCGGTTTGCTCATTCCTTACGCTTGCGTTTAGCCATTAGAATGTCCAACGTAAAACCCAATGAAGCACAAGCAGCAGCGGAGGAATCTATTGCCAGCAACTTACTAATTAGCAACAACGACGAAGGCGCACATTTCCCTTACAACAGCCAAACCCGTAGTGCCTTTTTCGATTTATACGACACCAACCAGGGCTTCCGTTACCCTAGCCATTTTTTAGCTAATTTACTGCTAGACAATAGCGATCCTCGCCTAGGAGTTTATGCCAGTCCAACCCAAGAGTCGGCAATTTTTGGTGGCGAAGATTATACGGGCATACCCAACTTATTACTCAGCACCGAACTAGCCGATTACAACGATTTTAACACCTCTAGTGTAGGCAATTATTTTTTGTCGGCTACCACTAAAGGCAGCACCCTTGCTTATGCAGAAGTATGTTTTTTACTAGCCGAAGCCGCCCTAAAAGGATGGAACACACCGCTAAGTGCCGCCGAGTATTATAACAATGGCGTACAAGCCGCAATGCAGCGATTAGAGGTGGACAGTGAGGAAATTGCCGATTATTTAGCTAATACAGGGTCATTTAACCAATCATTGGAGCAAATCATCACTCAAAAATGGATAACTTTTGTATATTTGGACGCTTACGAAGCTTTTGCCGAATATCGACGAACCGGTTTTCCAAAACTACAGCGCTTCGACGGCACGCTAATAGCACCCAACAATTTTCCCCAACGCTTTCCCTATCCCGATTCTGAAATTAACCTTAACAACCAAAATGTATCTGCTGTTGGGGTAGGCATCAACGAAAAAAGTACGCCCGTTTGGTGGGCCAACTAGTTTTAGCAAGCCTAAATCTAATCCAGTTTCATAGGAATATAATTATGTCTAAAACAAGCATCTAACAATGAAATACTTATACTTTATCATCACCATTTTGCTTGTGCCTTTTTTAATACAAGCACAAAACGTAACCGTAAACACCTTTAATGGTTCCTTGCATACAGGCGCAAACACCCTCGCCGAAACCTTCACTTTTCCCGATGACAATACGCAATACGAAAGCATCCTGATGCACTTTTCGCTAGGTTGCCCAACTGGTGGCTGCGACCCTTGGGATAGAGTAGCTTGGTACTCGGTAGAAAAAGAGGGCGACGTATTTGAAATTGCTCGTTATGTAACCCCATACGGAAATAGCAACTGCCAATGGACCCTAGACGTAACCGAATACCGCAGCCTTTTACAAGGCGAAGTAAACCTAAAATCTTATATAGAAACTTGGTCGAACGGCTGGCTCGTTTATGCCGATTTTGAATTTGTGGAGGGCAATGGCGCACCTATTTACCCATACACCGATGTACAAAACATCATTCAAGATTACGATGTTATTTATGGCGACACCCTAGTAGCTCCCTTGGATATTGACTTGCCAGAAGTAACCTTAACAACACCTCAAAATTCCATCTATTCTATTTTAAGAATTGTAAATACGGGACACGGACAAGGCAACACCGATAATGCCGCAGAATTTGCCCCCAAAATTCACGACATCCATATTAACGGTCAACCTACTTTTGAACACAACCTATGGAAGGCAGATTGCGGCGACAATACCTGCTCCCCACAAGGAGGTAATTGGACTCCTAGCCGAGCAGGTTGGTGTCCTGGACAAGAAGTAGTACCAACCGATTACGACCTAGCAGGCATCGTATTTCCAGGCGCAACCTTTACCACCCAATACGTACTAGAAAACTACTACAATTTTTGCAGCCCTTGGAATGTAGACCCCGTTACTTTTGAACTCTACTGCACCCCTAGTATTTGCAGTGCCGCCACCTCTTTTAACAACGAGTGCAACTACAATGCAGGCACACATACACAACCCAACTACAAAATATCTATTCAGTTAATCAGCTATGGTGCACAGCCCTTAATTGCTACTGCTACACCAAGCTACCCAATAAACTACGCCGTAAAAGTTAGCCCTAATCCATCCAATGGCATTTTTAATATCCAACTAACAACCCAAACCACACCCAGCGAAAACATCAATTTAACCGTGTATAACATCCAAGGCAAAAACATTTTCCAAGAAAAAATAAATCACCAACAATTACAAAACCATCGCTTAGATTTATCCGCATTATCAACAGGTATTTACCTATTAGAAATTGCCAGCACCCAAGGTAAGTACATACAAAAATTGGTGATTCGCTAAATTTAAAATGCTAGGCTTTTTTCGATGACATGCGACCAATAACAAAAATCAAAAACATTCAAAACAAGGCAAGGTCGCACCTACAGTGCTTGTCATTTTTGACATTTACTTTCTATAAACAGGAAGTACCTACGGCACTAAACATCAAAAACACCCACAAACCCAAAGTTCAAAATCTCGTAGAGATGACCGACATTGTAGCCCTAGAATTTATTCATGGGAAATTCAAAAACCCGTATAATCCACATTCCAAAAATCGTCAGCATATAAAAATCAAAAATCACCTATCAAGATTCAAAAATCAAAAATCAAAATTCCTATACGATGAAACAACTTATTTCCACCATACTATTACTAAGCAGTTTTGCAATAGCTCTTCAAGCACAGCAAAACAATTTAGCGGGTAATGCCATTCGCATTTCCTACCTCGAATATACCCAAGACAATACCGTAAAATACATCAACTGCGGTAACAACGAATCCCTAAATCTAGGCGAAGAAGCTACGCTAGAAACATGGATTCGCATATCGGAAGTAGATGGATTGACCAACAACAATATGAAGCTAATGGGTAAGCTCAACGGCAGTTTTAACTCTGGTTATATGCTAGGATTACAAGTAGGGCTTTACGCCGAAGTTTGGAATCCCACTTTAAACGAACTACAATCGGGCGTAGTGCCACCCAACGAAACGTGGGCGCACCTAGCTGTTACTTACCAAGCAGGCGGGCAAATGCGAGGCTACATTAATGGTAACGAAGTAGCCGATTTTGCTAATATCAGTGCCAGCGGCATTACCCCAAACAACGACCCATTAATTATCGGCATTGCTCCTTGGGATTTAGCCAACTTCCAAACCTTTGGCGAGTTCGACGAAGTACGGATATGGAACGTAGCTCGCTCGGCAGAAGAAATTGCCGCCAACATGCACATCCCTTTAACTGGCCAAGAAGAAGGACTGGTTGCCTATTATGATTTTAACGAAGAAAATGGTAGTAACTTACCCGACCTTACAGGCAATGGCAACGACGGAAACCTTGTAGCAATGAGCGACAATAATTGGATAAGCTCCCGTGCCGTACTAGGCGGCGAATCCATGCGAGGTCAACTAGACATTCATGCCGTTTGGAAAAAAACATTGTTGCCCACCCAATCCGCAGCAACAACCAACGGCTTATCGCTAGTAGCTACAACCGATACCCTCGATTATTTTGTTTTTGGACATAACGGCGTAGAAGGAACAAGTACCACAGCAATTCCTGCCGATGCTCCTAGCAATTTTCAAAAAACAGGACGTAATTGGCACTTGATTTCAGCAGGAGATGCAACCGCCGATTTAGCCTTCGATTTAGACAATGCTGCTGGCGCAGGCGAGGTACTTCCTACCGATAAAGATGCCGAATATTACACCCTCCTTTACCGAGAAAACCCCCTTGATACCTACAGCGTTTTTGCACAAGCCAATAGCAAAAACAACAATGTAGTTTCTTTTACAGGATTGGATTTACCCAACGGTTATTATGCCATTGGCGTAGGTGAGGAGCCTTTTACCAATGTTAAGGAAATTATCCAAAGTAATACCGTAAAAATTTACCCCAACCCATCTAACGGAAAATTTAATGTGCAACTACAAAATGCAATGGGTAAGAACATCAGCTTATCGGTATTTAATATTCTTGGCGAAGAAATGTACCGCTATACTGCCAAAGCCGAAAGCGATCTATTTTCTAAACTAATTTCCTTAGACGATATGGCAGCTGGCAATTACCTACTCAATATTAATATGGATGGCAAAACCCATACGCAAGTGTTGGTGAAAGAGTAGTTGGTAGTTGGTAGTTGGTATATTAAAAAATGTCTCTGAAACTTGTTGATA
>JAHDBT010000021.1:0-11473 GCA_020630215.1 Bacteroidota bacterium | reverse complement strand
GTAGTTGGTAGTTGGTAGTTGGTATATTAAAAAATGTCTCTGAAACTTGTTGATACAAAGACATACTATTTTTTTAAAAAATAGTATGTCTTTAAAGCCCCTACCTTATTACAAAAAAACCCGTGCGACTCCGTGAAAAAAACCCATGCAACTCAGTAGGACCATTTACAAAACCATCTAAAACAAAAATTCAAAACCATGCTATTAGAAGTCTGTGCCAACTCCATACAATCTGCCATAAACGCCCAACTAGGCGGAGCCAGTCGTATAGAGTTGTGTGCAGCTTTAGAACTAGGCGGACTTACGCCAAGTGCCGCTACCATACAGCAAGTACGGCAACAGTTAAGTATTGAGGTGTTTGTGTTAATTCGTCCTCGTGCAGGGGATTTTTGTTACCACAAAACAGATTTTGAATGCATGAAACAAAATATTTTATGGGCAAAAAAAATGGGAGTCGATGGCATCGTTACAGGCATCCTACATCCCGATGTAAGTATTGATGTTCCTAGAAATAAAACCCTCCTACAATTAGCACATCCCCTACCCGTCACCTTTCATCGAGCCTTCGATTATATTCCAATAGAAAAACAAATACCCGCACTCAATCAGCTTATTCAATTAGGATTTAAACGGCTCCTTACATCAGGCGGAAGCCATAGTGCAGCCGCAGGAAAACAACAAATAAAACAATTAATTCAACACGCAAAAAAACGTATCCAAATAATGCCAGGGGCAGGAATTAATTCACAAAATATTTTGGAAATAATTAATTATACAAATGCCAAAGAAATTCACTTATCTGGAAAAAAAACAATTGTTTCTAAAATAAAAATTGCCAATCCTAAAAATAATTCCGCACAATTAAATGCTAGTAATGCCATTCCCGAATTTAATTATTCTGAAACTTCGGTGGAGGAAATAAAAAAAATAATTGCCCGCTTAAAAAACAAAACCAACAACCTGCTATGAAAACAAATCCATACAATTATTCGACCCTTCTAATTATTAGCCTAATTATTTTTATAGGTGCGCCTTCTAAATTAGCGGCACAAAACCAAGCAGGTATTACACAAAAATATTTACATAAAAATTGGCAATTCCACCAAGCAGATAAAAGTAAAAAAAAATATCCTGCAACTGTTCCAGGCACGGTACATACCGATTTAATTAATCAAGAATTAATTAAAGATCCTTTTTATGGAAATAATGAAACCGAAGTGCAATGGGTAGAAAATAAAGATTGGGTATACGAATTAAATTTTAATGCGGAGGAAGTCATTCTCCATAAAAAAAACATTACTTTAAATTTTGCAGGACTCGACACCTATGCCGATGTGTATTTAAACGACAAAAAAATACTAGTCGCCAACAATATGTTTAGAACTTGGCAAGTGGATATTAAAACCCTATTAAAAAAAGAAAACAATCAATTAAAAATTTATTTCCACTCACCAATTAATTATGCCATTCCTTTCTACGAAAAATTAAATTACAAACTCCCCGCAGGCAACGATAATGCTGATAAAAAAGTAAGTATTTTTACTAGGAAAGCCCCCTATCACTACGGTTGGGACTGGGGACCTCGCATGGTTACCTCTGGTATTTGGCGACCTATTTTTATAGAAGCATGGAACAACGGAACAATTGAAAATGTGCAGATTGTACAAAAAGAAATTAATAATACAAGTGCTTTAATTGAAATAAATACGGAATTAGAAATCAACGAAAAAAACACTTTTAATTTTATTTATTCGCTGAATGGAAAAGAAATAAAAACGGAAGCAATAATTATTAGCCCTAGTAATCCGACTCACCAAATTACCCACACTATTACCAATCCTAAATTATGGTGGACACACGAATTAGGCGAACCTTACCGCTATAATTTAACTGTAGAAATTCAAAATAAAAAAGGCGAAACACTAGCTATAAAAAGCCAACAAATAGGATTGCGTACTATCGAATTAATTCAAGAAAAAGATAAAATAGGCACGAGTTATTATTTTAAATTAAATGGCGAGCCTATTTTTATGAAAGGCGCAAATTATATTCCTGCTAGTAATTTCATTCCATCGGTAACCCCTCAAAAATACCAACAATTAATTCAGTCGGCAAAAGATGCGAACATGAATATGCTGCGTGTTTGGGGAGGCGGCATTTACGAAAACGATATTTTTTACGACCTCTGCGATCAACATGGAATTATGGTGTGGCAGGATTTTATGTTTGCGTGTAGCATGTACCCTGGCGATACGGCTTTTGTAAATAATGTAAAACAGGAAGTAATTGAAAATGTAAAACGCTTGCGTCATCACCCCAGTATTGCCCTATGGTGTGGCAACAACGAAATGGATGTAGCTTGGCACAATTGGGGATGGCAAAAACAATTTAATTACAGCAAAGACGACTCTGCCACAATCTGGAATAATTACCTAAATATTTTTGAAAAATTAATTCCCAACACCGTTCAACAATTAGACAAGCGTGCTTACGTTCCTACTTCGCCATTAAGCAATTGGGGCAAAACCGAAAATTTTAACCACAACAGTATGCACTATTGGGGCGTATGGCATGGCGAAGATAAATTCACAGAATTTTACAATAATGTAGGTCGCTTTGTTTCCGAGTACGGTTTTCAATCTTTTCCCGATCTTAATAATGTAAATACATTTACCCCAAAAAAAGAACAGCATTTAAAATCAGACATTTTAACCAAACGCCAAAAAAGCTACAAAGGAAACCGCCTAATTTTTGACCATTTAAATAGGCATTATCAAGAACCAAAAACCTTCCCACATTTTTTGTATGTCAACCAATTATTACAAGCAAAAGGCATCGGCATGGCTATAGATGCACACCGCCTCAACAAGCCGCATTGCATGGGTACCCTTTACTGGCAACTAAACGATTGCTGGCCCGCCATCTCCTGGTCTAGCACCGATTATTACGGCACTTGGAAAGCCCTACATTATACCGTGCAACAAAAATACCAGTCCATTTATCCTATTGTACAGGAACAAAACAAGCAATTAAACATCCATATTGTTTCCGATATTTTAGCAGATAAAAATGCAACCCTAAAAATTCAATTAATTGATTTTAAAAAAGGAGTAATTAAAGAGGAGGAAAAAACAATAAACATTGAAGCCAATAAAAGCAAGTCTTATTTTACAAGCGACTTAAAAAAATGGTGTAAAAGAAAAAAAAGGAATCAGCAATTAATTAGAGTTGCAATTGCCATAGATAAGGAACCTGAAATAGAAAACCTACATTATTTAATACCAGAAAAAAACTTAACTTTGGTTACCCCCAAAATAAGTGTCAACACTCAAAAAATAGATTCAACAAATTACCGCATCACCCTAAAAAACAATAACTACCTAGCTAAAAATGTGTATTTATCTGTAGCAGATGAATCCATTCATTTTTCTAATAACTTTTTTGATTTATTACCCAATCAAACCATTACCCTAACTGCCAAAACTCAAAACGAAATTAATGACCTAAAATCTCAATTGCAAATTATTAGCTTGGTAGATACTTTTTGAGGTAGGAGTTGGAATTCTTGATTTTTGATATGCGATTTTTGATTTTTTTTATGCTGACGCTAAGGGGAACTCATTTAAAATTTAGAATCGAGGATTTAGAATTTAAAATTTTTCCCTGTTGACGCTAGAGGTTTTTTATTAAAATTTGGTTACTACTCAACATTATGATTTTAAATTGAAACAAATAGTTCACCGGTCATCGAGCGTAATCGAGATGTCCGAAAGGGGAGTTACTAGAGACTCAAAACCTAGCGCCATAGGTGCGATCTGTTTATAGAAAAACCAATATCAAAAAACCTAGCGCCATAGGTGCGACCCATTTGCAAAATCCCATTAACCACAAAAACAAAAAACAACTTAGCCATTCAACAATACCACTATTATGAAACCAAACATACAACAAACCAACCTCCTTGCCTGTACTTGCTGTTTACTAGCCTTAATCCTCTGCAATTGTTTAATTGCGGAGGCACAAAACCAAACCCCAAAAGGCAGCAATACTAGTAACAACTATTATAAAAAGGTAAATCCCTTCATTGGCACAGGCAGCCACGGACATACTTTTCCTGGCGCAACCATGCCTTTTGGAATGGTACAACTCAGCCCCGACACCCGCCTAGAAGGATGGGACGGCTGCTCCGCTTATCACTACAGCGACTCCATTGTATACGGCTTTAGCCACACACACCTAAGCGGCACGGGCGTATCCGATTATGGTGATGTTTTGTTGATGCCTACTACGGGCGAAGTTGTGTTGCACAATGGCGCAGATGGAGAAAAGGGCTACCGTTCTGCCTTCAGTAAAAAAAACGAAAAAGCACACGCTGGCTACTACACTACTTTTCTCAACGATTACCAAATTGGCGTTGCCCTCACCGCTACCGAACGAGCAGGATTTCACCAATATGTATTTCCTAAAACGGCTAAAAAGTCCGCCAATATCATCCTCGATTTAGCGCATCGTGATAAGGTGTTGGATAGCAGCGTAAAAATGGTAAACGAACAAGAAATAGCAGGATATCGCATTTCTAAAGGCTGGGCAGAAGAACAGCATGTTTACTTTGTTATTCAATTTTCGCAGCCATTTGTAAAGTATGGATTAGCGGCTAATGATGAGATTCAAAAAGACCAAACGGAGTTAAAAGGCGAACAGGTAAAAGCCTATTTTCAGTTTGATGCAGCACAATCTCAAGAGGTGTTGGTGAAGGTGGGGATTTCGGCGGTGAGCGTGGAGGGAGCTAGAAAAAATTTGGAAAAGGAAATCCCGCATTGGAATTTTAGGCAAACCAGAACGGCAGTCGAAATGAAATGGAATGTGGAATTGAGTAAAATAAAAATTACGGGCGGCACTAAGGATCAGCAAACAACTTTTTACACCGCCCTATACCACACCATGATTGCCCCCAATTTATTTATGGATGTAGATGGGCAATATAGAGGCACCGATTTAAAAGTTCACCAAGCAACAAACCACACCAATTACACCATTTTTTCTTTGTGGGATACCTACCGTGCCACACATCCGCTGTACACCATAATTGACCAAAAACGCACCAACGATTTTATCCAAACTTTTTTGGCCCATTACCAAAATGGCGGCAAACTTCCTGTATGGGAATTAGCAGGAAATTACACAGGCTGCATGATTGGCTATCACTCGGTATCCGTAATTGCTGATGCCTATATCAAAGGCATTAACAACTACGATGCCGACCTAGCCCTAGCAGCAATGAAGCACAGCGCAAACCTCGAACACCTAGGATTAAAATCTTATCAAGCAATGGGTTTTATTCCTGCCGAAGAAGAAAGCGAATCGGTTTCTAAAACTTTAGAATATGCCTATGATGATTGGTGCATTGCTCAAATGGCAAAAAAAATGGGACAGCCATCCGATTATAAAACGTATTTACAAAGAGCGCAATCCTATAAAAATGTATTCGACCCCAGTACTGGATTTATGCGTGCTAAAATAAATAATCAATGGATAAACCCTTTCGATCCTGCGGAGGTTAATTACCATTATACGGAAGCCAATTCGTGGCAATATAGTTTTTATGTGCCGCAAGATATTACGGGTTGGATAAATTTATTAGGCGGCAAAAAGTCTCTAGAAAACAAACTCGACAAATTATTTACTACCAACTCCAAAACAAGCGGCCGAGACCAAGTTGACATTACGGGATTAATTGGTCAATACGCACACGGCAACGAACCGAGTCACCACATTGCTTATTTATACAACTACTTAAATAAGCCTTGGAAAACACAAAAAAAAGTGCGCCAAATTATGGACGAATTGTATTTTAATGCGCCCGACGGTTTATCAGGAAATGAAGATTGTGGACAAATGAGTGCTTGGTATATTTTAAGTGCAATGGGTTTTTATCCAATTGCGCCAGGCAGCGAAACCTATGTAATTGGCACGCCCCTTTTTGAAGAAATAAAAATTAATTTAGAGAATGGAAATAAATTTGTAATTAAAGCGGATAATTATAAACCCGAAAATATTTTTATTGCCAATGCACAATTAAATAATAAACCGCACCAACAAAGTTTTATTAATCATTCGGATATTATGCAGGGCGGACATTTAATTTTTGAAATGGCCGAAGCTCCAAATAAAGATTGGGGAACAGCAGAAACAGCAATTCCTATTTCCGAAATTACAGAACATTTAATTGTTACTGCACCTGTAATTACCAATGGCAAAAAAGCCTTTGCCAAACAAACAACTATTGAATTGACTTCACTCACAAAAAACACCGAAATATATTATACTTTAGATGGCAGTACGCCTAGTAAAAAAAGCACTAAATATACCGCCCCTTTTATTTTATCAGATGCAGCAACACTAAAAGCAATTGCTTACCAAACAGGTGTTGGACAAAGTGCCGTTATTAGCACCAAATTTAACAAAATGCCTGATTATGAGGGCATTAGCTTGCTAACTAAATACGCTAATCACTACGCAGCAGGTGGCGACAATGCTTTAATTGATGGTATTAGAGGTGGCAACGATTACCGCACGGGCACTTGGCAAGGTTACGAAGGAAAACATTTAGAAGCAGTAATTAATCTAGGAAACAAAAAAACGTTTGAAGAAATAGGCATTGGCTTTTTACAAGACGAAAACTCCTGGATTTTTATGCCTTTAGAAGTAGAATTTTATTGTTCTAATAATGGCAAAAAATTCAAAAAATTAGGGGTAATTAAAAATAATGTTTCGCCTAAAGATAAAGGTGGCATTAACAAGGATTTTGTTTTTAAAAGTCCTAAAAAAATTAAAACTAAATACCTTAAAATAAAAGGTTTGAGCCGCAAATATTGCCCCGATTTCCATAAAGGCGCAGGCGGTAAATCCTGGATTTTTGCAGATGAAATTTGGGTAAAATAATTTAATTGCTGAATTGTTTTTATTTCCTGCGGAAATAAATTATTGAATTGCTGTAGAGATATATTTTTTGTGGGAATTAAATTGTTCAATTGTTTCTATTTCCTACGGAAATAAACTGTTTAATTGTTGGAATGGTTCAATTGTTTTTTCCCACACAGCTATAATAATAATTTATAGGAAATGCACAAAACCTAATATGGTTTAGTATAACTTATTGAGGGCAACGCAAATGAAAAAAAATCAAAATAAATATACGATATTATGTTTAAAATGAAATTAAATTCAGACGACAATTACCAATCGGCATTTGCCTTTATGGTGTTGTTATTTTTTATGTGGGGATTTATTACCGAACTCGATGGTGCATTAATTCCTTATTTAAAGGGTTTATTTAAACTCAATAATTTTCAAGCAGCATTGGTGCAATTTGCGTTTTTTATTGCCTTTGTATTAGTGTCGATGCCTTCGGCGTGGCTGCTTAATAAAATTGGTTACCGCAATGGCATTGTGGTTGGCTTACTAACGATGGCGGTTGGTAGTTGGTTATTTTATCCTGCTTCCAAACTTATTTATTACCCTGTTTTTCTAGGGGCTATTTTTGTATTGGCTTCGGGGGTTACCTTATTGCAGGTAGCCGCTAATCCGTATGTAGCACGGTTAGGCAGTAGCGAAACGGCTTCGGTGCGGTTAAATTTATCGCAGGGCATTAACTCCTTGGCAAAAGTATTAGCACCGCTATTTGGCAGCTATTTTATTTTACGAGGTTTACAAGGCTTATCTGATACACAAAAAGCGGAGGCGGTACAAATGCCCTACTTGTTTTTAGGAACAGTATTGTTTATTTTGGCCATTGTTTTCATGTTTGTTAAATTGCCCGAAGTAATCCCTTCGGAAGCACATCAAAGCAAGCGCAAAGTGCCGAGTTCCGATTTGCATGGTAGTCCTACTAGTGCTTGGCAGTTTCCGCAGTTAAAACGTGGGGCAATGGCTATTTTTGTATATGTTGGGGCGGAGGTAACCATTGCTTCTTTCCTAGTTATTTACCTCAGCGAAGAAGTATTTCCTACCTTAGCCAGTTACCAAGCTATGGTTGCTGATATTCCTAGTGCCGATGGAAAAATTGATAAATTTAGAGAAATTGCTGCCCGCTATTTACCCTTTTATTGGGGTGGCTTAATGATTGGTCGCCTAGCAGGTTCCTATATTTTACAGTTTGTAAAAGCCAATTTATTACTTGCTATTAGTGCGGCGGCTTGTATGGGTTTAATGTTGTTATTCCTAGTATCATCTGGTACAATGGCTATGTGGGCATTAATTGGTACGGGTTTGTTTTTATCTATTATGTGGAGCAATATTTTTACCCTTGCCATTGATGGACTAGGACGTTACACCAGCCAAGGTTCGGGTATTTTGGTAGCGGCTATTGTGGGCGGCGCACTCATTCCTCCTATACAGGGTTTAATTGCCGATTCGCCTATTGGCTTGCATGTTTCTTTTGGCATTACCCTATTTTGTTTTGCTTATATTTTGTATTATGGGCTGGTTGGGTATCGGCATGATTAAAGGTGGCAGGTACTTTTGCAAATTATATAAATAGGAATAATCACCATAAAATTAAAAAATGCAACAAACAGTTATTGGCATTGACATAGGCGGCACCAATACGGTGTTTGGCTTGGTCAATCAATCAGGAAAAATTATGGCACATAGTGGCATTAAAACACAGGCTTATGCTGGGCAAAATTTTAGTGTCTATGTGCAGGCATTATGCGAGGCCATACAGGAACTATTAGCCGACCATCCTACTTGCCAACTAACAGGCATTGGTATTGGTGCACCTAATGGCAACATCTACAAAGGCACTATTGAACACGCGCCTAATTTATCGTGGAAAGGAGTTTTACCACTCGCCACCATGATGCAAGAAACCCTAGGCGCAGTAAGTGTTTTAACCAACGATGCTAATGCCGCCGCACTAGGAGAAATGTTGTTTGGCAACGCTAAAGAACTCAAAGATTTTATTATGATAACGCTAGGTACGGGCGTGGGCAGTGGCATTGTTTCGGGTGGCAATTTAATATATGGGCATGATGGGTTTGCGGGAGAATTAGGTCATGCGGTAATTGTACCTAATGGGCGGCAATGCACCTGCGGACGACAAGGATGCCTAGAAGCCTATGCCTCTATACGAGGGGTGCTACAAACCTTAACAGAAGTGTTAAACACCAACAACACCCCTAGTTCACTTAGGGAAATGCCTGCCGAAGAACGCACCCCACAATTAATTTACGAAGCGGCCTTACAAGGTGATGTTATTGCCATAGAAACCTTTGCACAAACGGGCAAAATGCTAGGCCTAAAACTAGCAGATGCGGCTAACTATACAAGTCCAGAGGCGGTCATTTTATTTGGGGGCATTGCCAAAGCTGGCGATTTTATTATCCATCCACTTAAAGAAACCCTAGAAGCCAATGTCCATAGTTTGTATCGTCATAAAATTAAAATTTTGCCCTCTGCTTTGCCTGATAATGACGTAGCCATCCTAGGAAGTGCTGCGCTTATTTGGCAGCATTTAGACTCCATAAAAACCACCTAATTTTCCTCTAAACAATTACCAACAACCAAACCAACAACTATGTCCTTCTCTCAAAAATTTGTTCGTATTGCTCGCAACCTCCTGCCCTCTCCTTTTACTATTGCTTTGCTCCTTACTGCACTTACCGCCCTACTTGCCCTAGTACTCACTTTACCTAGCAACACCCATATATTAAGCTACAGTTTAGAAGTAGTGGGTTTTTGGGAAAAAGGCTTTTGGGAACTTCTTACTTTTGCCATGCAAATGATGTTGATGTTGGTGCTAGGACATGCTTTGGCTTTAACCAAACCCGTCGATAATTTCATTAATCATGCCATTGGCTTTTGTACTTCTACAGCTAAAGCGGCATTTTTTGTGAGCTTGTTAACCATTTCGGTGGCGTTTATTAATTGGGGCTTGGGTTTAATTTTTGGGGCGGTGTTTGCTAGGAAGGTGGGCGAATTTGCGCTACAAAAAAACATCCCTTTAAATTACCCTTTAATTGGCGCAGCAGCTTATTCGGGCTTAATGGTTTGGCATGGCGGACTTTCTGGTTCAGCTCCTTTAAAAGTGGCAGAAGCAGGTAATAAATGGTCGGAGCAAATTGCGGGTGTTTATGGCAGTGGGTTTATTCCTATTTCGGAAACCTTATTTTCGGGCATGAATCTTTTTGCAACAGTTTTAATTTTAGTCATCATCCCAAGTGCGATGTATTGGCTGGGGAAACGCAGTACGGCAGCTCCTTATCAGTTGAGTGGCACTTACACTTCGGAAGAAAATACCGCTACTAACTTAACAGGAGCCGAACGCCTCGACCATGCTAAATTATTGGCCTTTATTTTTGGTGGTATTATGTTGGCTTTTGGCATTTACAAGGGGTATGATGCGGTAAGTCATGGCAAAGGATTGGCATTTATTAATCCCAACTATATTAACTTAATGCTGTTTGGAATGGGCTTGTTATTACACAGCAGCGTAGCCAAATTTTTAAAAGCCATTAATGAGGCCATCAGCGGTGCAAGTGGCATTATGATTCAGTTTCCTTTGTATGCTGGTATTATGGGCATAATGAAATATTCAGGGTTGGTCAATGTTTTTTCCGATTTTTTTGTGAGCATTTCTACCCCTTTCACCTTTCCTTTATTTACCTTAATTAGTGCTGGTATTGTAAACGTTTTTGTACCTAGCGGAGGCGGACAATGGGCGGTACAAGGACCCATTATTATAGAAGCGGCAAAAGCCATTGGCGTAAGTTTGCCCAAGTGTATTATGGCCCTAGCTTATGGCGATCAACTAACCAATATGATGCAGCCGTTTTGGGCATTGCCCCTACTGGGAATTACGGGCTTAAAAGCCAAAGACATTTTGCCTTATACCCTTTTCCTCCTATTACTAGGCTTTTGTATATTTATGCTTGCTTTAATGTTATTCTAGTTTTAACGTTAAATGGCTGCTCCTTATAATGTCATAAAAACCCAACAAGGCATCTTGTGCAAGAAAACAGTTTCATAACACATTGAAAAACAGTTATTTACTAGCACAAAACACCAGATAACCTCTTTGTTTTGAGCTTTTTGTTTAGGCATAAACATGACAATTATTTTACACCAATAAACCCATGATTAGTAACTAAAATGTTAAAAATGCTTGATGCTTTTGAACATGCATTTTTTATTGCTTATATTTGCACAAGTTGTTTTACCTGTGCTAATGATTAGTGAAGTGGCTTTATGTAAAACAAATGGTAAGCACATTCAAGCATTGGCAGTATTGCTAATGTTTGTAAGTAACAATGTAAAAATAGTTTCTTGATTTTTGAATCGTTACTAAGCTTTCTTTTTTATCGTCAATTGCTTATACTGGAATCATTCATTTCCTTGTTAAAAGCAAGGAAGTTATATATAAGTAGTGCTAATTAAATAATTTCCTATTTCTACTTGTTCTTTTCATCGCAGC
>JAHDBT010000493.1 GCA_020630215.1 Bacteroidota bacterium | reverse complement strand
CGGTCCAGCCTCACGGCTGGAGCGTAACGGGCTTCAAGCGTCTCGCTTGATGTAACCTTAAACAACTGTTTGCACAAAACCCGATGTGGTTGAGTATAAAGAGAATGTTACTTTGTTGTATTAAAATGTTGATTTGTTTAGTAGTGGTTAAAAAATAACTAACTTTATATTTTTGCACCATTCCTAAGATGCTTTTCCATGAAAACCAATACCATCAACTTGTTATTCTTCATTGTTGTGCTGTTTTTTTTGTTGCCTTTTAAAAGTTTTGCACAAACTACTTTTGGTAAGCAGCAGTTAATTACGCCATTAGCAGATGGTCCAAAAAGTGTTTTTGCCGCCGATTTAAATGGGGATGCTTATGTAGATTTACTTTCTGCTTCATTTGCGGATGATAAAATAGCGTGGTACAAAAATGATGGCTTGGGAGGGTTTGGGGAGCAACAAATTATTACCGCCAATGCCGATAAAGCCAATTCCGTATATGCCGCAGACCTTGATAATGATGGTGATATAGATGTATTATCAGCGTCTTCCAATGACAATAAAATAGCATGGTACGAAAATGATGGATTGGGAAGATTTGGGGAACAGCAAATTATTTCAATCAATGCAATTGGTGCCAATTCCGTATATGCCGCAGACCTTGATAATGATGGCGATATGGATGTATTGTCCGCATCTTATTATGACAATAAAATAGCGTGGTATGAAAATGATGGCTTAGGAGGATTTGGGTTAGAACAAATTATTACCACCAATGCAAATAGTGCCCATGCAGTCTATGCTGCTGATCTTGATAATGATGGCGATATGGATGTATTATCAGCATCCTATTTTGATGATAAAATAGCATGGCATAAAAATGATGGCTTAGGAGGATTTGGGGAGCAGCAAATTATTTCAATCAATGCAATTGGTGCCAATTCCGTTTATGCTGCAGATTTAGATAATGATGGAGACATGGATGTATTATCTGCTTCCTATTTGGATAATAAAATAGCGTGGTATGAAAATGATGGCTTGGGAGGGTTTAGTCTACAACAAATTATTACAACAAGTAGTAGTGGTGCTTACACTGTTTATGCCGCAGATTTAGATAATGATGGCGATATGGATGTATTATCCGCTTCCTATTTGGATGGTACAATAGTGTGGTATGAAAATGATGGTTTGGGAGGATTTGGGCTACAACAAATTATTACGACAAGTGGTAGTGGTGCCTGTGCTGTTTATGTTGCGGATTTAGATAATGATGGCGATATGGATGTGTCAGCAGCATTTTATTTTGGTAATAAAATAGCTTGTTACGAAAATGATGGCTTGGGAGGATTTGGTCTTCAACAAATTATTACCACCAATGCAAATAGTACAAGCTCGGTACATGCTGCAGATTTAGATAATGATGGCAACATAGATGTATTAGCAGCATCATTTTCTGATGACAAAATAACTTGGTATAAAAATAATGGTTTTGGAGGGTTTGGCCTAGAACAAATTATTGCAACAAATGTAAATGGTGCAAATGCGGTCTATGCCGCAGACCTAGATAATGATGGGGACATGGATGTATTATCCGTATCTTATTTTAGTGCTACAATAGCTTGGTACAAAAATGATGGTTTGGGAAATTTTAGTACAGAACAAATTATCTCAAGCAATGCGAATGGTATAAAATCTATCTATACATCAGATTTAGATGTGGATGGGGATATAGATGTATTATCCGCTTCCTATTTGGATGATAAAATAGCGTGGTATGAAAATGATGGTTTAGGCAATTTTGGCGTAGAGCAAATTATCTCAAGTAATGCGGATGGTGCAAATACGGTCTATGCGTCTGATTTAGATACAGATGGTGATGTAGATGTATTATCCGCTTCCTATTTGGATGATAAAATAGCGTGGTATGAAAATGATGGTTTAGGCAATTTTGGCGTAGAACAAATTATCGCAAGCAATGCGGATGATGTAAGTGCGGCCTATGTGTCGGATTTAGATAATGATGGGGATATGGATGTATTATCCGCTTCTTCTTTGGATGATAAAATAGCGTGGTACGAGAATGATGGTTTAGGCAATTTTGGCGTACAACAAATTATCGCAAGCAATGCGAATGGTGCAATTGCGATCTATGCGTCGGATTTAGATAATGATGGGGATATGGATGTATTATCCGCTTCCTCTTTGGATGATAAAATAGCGTGGTATGAAAATGATGGTTTAGGAGGATTTGGCGAACAGCAAATTATTAGCACCTTGGCAGATTGGGCAAGCACAGTCTATGCCGTTGATTTAGATAAAGATGGTGATGTAGACGTATTATCGGCATCAGGAAACGATGAGCAAATAGCTTGGTACGAAAACCTTATAAGCTTAGAGGCTCACATTTACGAAAACAATGTCCCTTGTATTGGTTTTAATAACGGTTCTTTAGCAGTACAATTAAGTGGTTTAACTTTTCCTCCCTATACTTACGAATGGAGCAATACAGATGGTATAACAGGAAGCGGAACTAGCACAACCGAAAATTTTATTATTACCGATCTCGCAGCAGGCATATATGATTTAACGGTAACCAATGCCGCATTAGATACAAGCACTGTTCAGACAATAGAACACCATGTTATTCCTGGCAGTTTCTTTGAAATAATAGAGATTTCTACTAAAAATAGCATCAACCTATTGCCTAATGGTGCTATTTATATCAGCCTAGCTGGTGGTTTACCCAATTATACCTTTGAATGGGCTGGCCCAACTAGTGGCAGCCATATTACTAGCAATCCTTTAGATAGCATTACCTTTCTTTATGCTGGCGATTACCATATTACCGTTACAGATAAACAAGGCAATACGCATAGCAAAACCATTACCCTATTAGACGAAACGCTCCCGCAAGAAACCTGTAATAATCCAATGGATATAGTTATTTTAAATGATGTTTCTGGTTCTGTTTTTGATCCATATTATGAAGCCTCGAAACAATTTTTTGTGAATTTTATAAATGAGCTAAATGTTGGTGTCGAGCCAAATCAAAGTAGAGTAAGTATTATAGAATGGTCAGGAATTGAGGAGCAAGAAGTGCGTATTCCTATTACAGGAAACTTAGCAAGTTTGCAGAACTATATTACTTATAACCGAGCCTTTTATGGAGAAAGTAAGACCTTAGCAGCCTTTACTTTTGGGCATGATTATTTAGCGGCAGAAGCTCGACCTCTTGCCACTAAAGTATTAATTTTAGCTACCGATGCGGCTGGTTCAGGGGCAAATAGTGCTTTAATTCCTTTAGCAGAAACCTATAAAGCAAACGGCTATATTATTGTAAGCATTGTTTTTAATACAAGTTTTGTAATACCCTATCCCCATAGTGTTTTGCAACAAATAGCCTCTAATCGTTTTTTAGCTCTAAATGCACCTGTAGACGCTATTCCAATCAATGAAATAGCGAGTAACATTGTTGATTTGTATGTATGTCCGCACGATTATGTACCTAGCAATACCGTTTTTTTTAATCGAGATGGCCTGCTCAAAATTACCAATTATACCACTAACGGCAATTGCCCGTATCCTAGCACTATAAAACTAGAATACTCCATTACCGCCCAAAAGGAACTCGCATTACCCGCTGGCACGCCTATCACCTTTTACCAAAACAATCCCGAAACACCTAGCGCAATACCCCTCCTAACTACCTACATTCCTTGTGCTATTGAGGCTGGTACTTCCGAAACCAATACCGTAATATTACCCATTACAAAACCTAGCAATGTTTGGGGCGTTTTAAATGATGATGGCAATCTATTGCCTCCCATTTCTTTTCCAATTACTGATATTGATGAAATAATATATGAAAACAACATTGATGCACTAGCAATTTGCACCCAATCTCCAGTAATTCAAACCGCCTTTAGCCCCAATAATGATGGTGTTAATGATGTATTTAGCCCCATAAAATCCCCTAGCATCGAATCCATAAGTTTAAGCATTTACAACCGTTGGGGGCAACGCATATACCATCATACTGGCCCTAATCCAGCATGGGATGGAAACTATCAAGGAAGCTTACAAAAGCTAGGCGTTTATGTTTACATTTACGAATACGTCCATCCAACATTAGGTTTGCAGCAGGTTAAGGGGAATGTTACTTTATTGTACTAGTGGAGGGAAACTAAAATAATTGATAATGCCAGTAACTTTATTTTTTCCATTCCGCCTTTTCGGTCATCGAGCGTAGTCGAGATGCCCGAAAGGATACATGGAAACACCTTTTATTGCTAGTTTAAAGCCCGTAAGCACACAGCTAGACATTTTATAATGCCGTAGGCATGACTGACATTGTAGTATCGGAATTTATTCCGATGTAATGCGATTTTAGTAGAAAAAAGTGCCGCAGGTACGATCTACATATGTAAAAAATAACTTATTTAACCAAAATGTCTAGTTGTATAACCCCTAAGTAACGCTTTCTTCATCTAAAAATATTAATTAACTAGCAATCCTTATGTAATTTAATCAGCTATTTTTCTCGATTAATTAGACAAGTTTACCCTATAAGAAAAGTACTTGACACTTTTAAACGGTGAAGCGAAGCGGAACGGTCTATATACCTAATACCTTCTACTTTCTACTAAAAAAGTGTAAATTGCTTAGGTAAACTTGCCATTAATTACCCCACAATCTCAAAAAGCAATTCAACTTATGCGACATCAAAAATCTATTTACGGAGCACTTTTTTTAGGACTTACTTTTACTTTTTTATTACTAGCAGCCTGCGGAGGCGAAAGTACTACCAACGGAACAAGTACAGGTGTTAAGGGTAATAAAAAAACAAACACCACAAAACAAGGAGAAATGCCCAAACTAAACGAAGGAATTTGGCGGGGAATATTACACCTCACCGACGAACAAGAACTCCCCTTTAACTTTGAACTGCGCTGGAACAATGGCAAATGCGAAGTAGATATTATTAATGCCGAAGAAAGAATTAAAGTAAGAGAAATTAGTTATAATGGAGAAGAAGTCATTATGAAAATGCCCGTATTTAATTCGGAAATAAGATGCAAAGTAAATGAAAAACGGATGCATGGCGCATGGCACAATTACGCCAAAGGACCCGATTACAAAATAGACTTTTACGCAGTACACGGCGATAAAAACCGTTTTTTTGAGCCAACAACCTCCATTAATTATGTGCTAGTAGATGGTAAATGGGAAGTGGTATTTATGACCGAAGACAAGAAAAGTAAAACCGATGCCATCGGAGAATTTAAACAAGACAAAGGTTACCTAACAGGCACCTTCCTCATCCCAACAGGCGACTACCGCTACCTAGAAGGCATCGCCAACGACACCATGATAATGCTCTCTTGTTTTGATGGCGCACATGCCTTTTTATTCAAAGCCAATGTAAAAGAATTTGG
>JAHDBT010000492.1:5003-5436 GCA_020630215.1 Bacteroidota bacterium | reverse complement strand
GTTGAGAATAGACATGTCAACAATGGGAATAGTAAAAACTCAACGGAGTATTGTAAGCAGGTCGAAAAAAAAAGTAAAAAAAATATTATCTCCATTAAACGACTTCCTGTTTTTAGTATCAAATCATCGTCGGTTGGTTACAACAACAGTACATTTCTAAAATGCTTTTGAAACAATCATGAACAAATGGTTTATAACTAAACCTTCGCAATTAAAAAAGCATACAATAAGCACAATACAAAAGTTAGTTAGTTTGGTTCATGAGGTATATAATTACAGTTAAGCGGGCAATTGCCTGTTTCGACGGGTATGCTTGGCTTACTGTAATTACTCGAACAACCTCGCAATCAAGATTGAAATAAAAACGTCTACGGACAAAATACAAAAGTTAGTTAGTTTGGTTCATGAGGTATATAATTACAGTTAAGCGGGC
>JAHDBT010000492.1:0-4903 GCA_020630215.1 Bacteroidota bacterium | reverse complement strand
AATTGCTTGTTTTACGAGTAGGCTTGGCTTGACTGTAATTCTCTCAATATTAAAATTAAAAAACGTGTTTTTAGCACAAATACAAATTAGTTAGTTTGGTTCATGAGGTATATAATTGCAGTTAAGTAGGTTATGGTCGGTCTTTGTACTTGAGCATCCTCTTGACTGCTTTTATTGTTTTAATACCGTAGTGAAATTACAAAAATAAAGGATGTAGGTGGTGAAAATTTAAAAAATAATAAAAAATGATTATCTTGATTCGTTACTAGTAACGGTTGAAAAATAATTTAGACAATAATAACAGTTCTTTAACCATAAAATTATAACATTATGAAGCAATTAATGCAACTCTGTGTATTAGTGGTTTTTTTATTGGCGGGCAGCCAACTTTTTGCCCAAGATGCACTTGGCAAATGGAAAACTATTGACGATAACACAGGCGAAGCCAAATCAATTGTAGAGATTTACGAGAAAGATGGCAAATACTACGGTAAAGTAGTAGAACTTTTTAGAGGGCCAGACGAAGAGCAAGACCCTGTTTGTGAAGAATGTACTGGCTCCCGAAAAGGTCAGAAAATCATTGGAATGAACATTGTTACTGACATGAAATTTTCTAAAGATGTTTATTCTGGCGGCGAAATTATGGACCCCGAAAACGGCAAACAATACACTTGTAAGTTTTGGCTAGAAGACGAGAAAACATTAAAAGTGCGTGGTTATATCGCCTTTTTATACCGTACCCAAACTTGGCACCGAGCAGACTAAGCTAGTTTGTTTATAGACAATAGAATGCAACACAATACAACAATGCCTTCCCCATTTATTAATGAGGAAGGCATTTTTTATTTTGTAGGTTAGTGCGTAAAAAGAACAGTACCTAATACTCAGTACTAAATACCAAATACTAAATACCAACTAAGCCTCTGTTGTTTCTTTTTTGTCGGCATAAATAATTTTACTAACGGCTAATTCTAAATTTTGCAGCGATTTTTCATTTTTTACTACATAATCACTGGCACCATTTAGTATCGTTTCCATAGCGGTTTCCATATCCTCTTGTCCCGATAGCATAATGACCCTTGTATCGTATTTGGTGGCTTTAATTTTTTTCAATATTTCTACCCCTGTTTGGGCATCTTCTTTAATGGCATTGAGGTAATAATCCAAAACAACAATATCGGGTTGCAATTCTTCGAGCCTATCAAGGCTATTTTCCCCATAAGCAAAAATGCTCACATCAATTTTTTCGCCTAGCTTTTTTTCTAGGTGATGCTTAATCATGATGAGGGTTTTTATATCGTCATCAACTAAAAATATTTTGTGTTTATCTTTAGGCGCATCCGCATTATTATTATCGGCGAGGGCGGCTTGTTGGTCGGCATGAATAATTTTGTTCATTGCCAACTCTAAGTTTTGCATCGACTTTTCGTTTTTTACTACATAATCGTTTGCGCCATTATGAATTGTTTCTAAAGCTGTTGTCATATCCTCTTGTCCTGATAGCATAATGACCCTTGTATCGGGTTTTAGCAATAATATTTTTTTGAGAATTTCCATTCCTGTTTGAGCATCTTCTTTAATGGCATTGAGGTAATAATCTAAAACGACAATATCTGGCTGTAGTTCTTCCACTCTATCTAGGCAGTTTTCGCCATAAGCAAATACATTAACAGATAATTTATGGCCTAGCTTTTTTTCTAGGTGATACTTAATCATGATGAGGGTTTTTACATCATCATCTACTAAAAATACTTTGTATTGTTTTGACATAAGCGACGGTTTTTATTTAGTGAAAAGGGATAAATAAATCAGGTCAGTATGTGCGATTTTTTTTTTCAAGACAAGGCACAAAGCGGAGCAATAGCGGGCTATTGCGAGCATTTGTAACGCAGGATTGGAAAAAAGAATAAGCATAATGGTCTGATTTATTTTGTCGCTTTCACTTATGGTGATTAAATTAGTTTAAAGTTACTATTCTGCATTTGCTAAATAGTAATAGTAGGTCGAAAGTACACTTCGCTTTAGGTAGAAATAGGCTTCGACCCGACTATTTTTACCGTGTTTTTTAGTATTGCCTAATTCATTACCTACAAAATCAGCGTAGTGAGTCGTCTTTATACTTTATACAAAAGTACCTGCTACTATTTAGTATACTACAATATACCATTTTATTTTAAACTATCAAGTTCTGATTGCATTTCTTTTATCGCTTTTTTAGCTGTTTGTAATACTCTCGTTACTAGTGGGCCTAAACCTTCTAAGTTTTGCCTATTTTCGGCATTGTGTTGTATGGTTTTCACAATTTCCTTGGTATCGTGTAAACCCATATAGGTTATTGCCGATTTAAATTTATGAGCAACCGCACCCAATCTATGCCAGTTTTCTGTTTCCAACATTTCTTGCATCAAATCGGTTTCCTCTGGCACTTCTTTTAGCATAATGGATAGCATTTTGCTTTTTAATTCGGGGTCTTCGCCAACGGCTTCGTTTAAAAAGCTAAAATCGGTTACTTTTTCTTCATAAGTTACTTGTCCATTGGCATCATCGGCATTATAATTGGCCATTGTTTCGGCATCTATGCCATTTGCTGCTGTTTGTTGATTGTTGGTTTGTTCAGTGTTTACGTTTGTTATTGGAGGGTGTTTATCAGGCGTAACTTTAACAATTTTTTCGTATAATTTTTGAGGATTAAAGGGCTTGCTGATGTAATCATTCATGCCTGCCATAATGGTTTTTTCTGCTTCGCCTTGTGTAGCGTAGGCGGTCATGGCAATAATAGGAATATCGGTTAGTTTAAGTACTTGCCTAATATGTCGAGTGGTATTATAGCCATTCATTCTTGGCATTTGCACATCCATTAGCACGAGGTCGTAAACCTTTCCTCGCAGCATATCAATGGCTTCAATACCATCGTTGGCAATATCAACCGTAATTTCTGGACCCCATTTTAAGATAGTATCCTTGGCAACAACCTGATTTAATTCGTTGTCTTCGGCTAGTAAAATGGTGAGTTTTCCTAGTGGGCGCATGGCTATTTCGGTAAGGGTCATGTTTTTTTCTAGCGATTTTCCTTTTTCTCCCTTTTTCATTTTTAGGGTAAAAATAAAGGAGGAACCCTCGCCAACTGTACTTTTTACCGAAATAGATCCCCCTTGCATTTCGATGAGTTTTCGGGTAATGGCCAAGCCCAATCCTGTGCCGCCAAACCTGCGGGTTGTGGTGCTGCTTACCTGCGAAAAACTGTCAAAAATAGTCGCTACTTTTTCTGGCGGAATGCCAATGCCTGTATCAATAACACTAAATACAATAGTTGCATTTTCGGCATCTTCGCTAAATAATTTGGTTTTTACTTTTACCGAGCCTTTGTCGGTAAATTTAATGGCATTCGATACCAAGTTGAGCAATATTTGCATCACCCTAGTAGGGTCGCCTATCAGCGTTTCGGGTAATCCTTCCTCTGTAATGAGTTCTAGTTCTAAATTTTTATCTTTAATTTTAAATTTAAACGTTTGCAAAATGTTATGCAATACTTCCGATAAATTAAACTCAATCGTTTCAATATCTAGTTTACCCGCTTCAATTTTAGAGAAATCTAAAATATCGTTAATCAGCACTAATAAATGTTGCGATGCACCCTGAATACCATTTACGTATTTTTGCTGACCAGGAGCTAGATCGGTGTCTCGTAAAAGGTTGGTCATACCAATTACGGCATTCATTGGGGTTCTAATTTCGTGGCTCATATTGGCCAAAAACTGCTCTTTCATTACTGCCGAACGTTCGGCTAGTTCTTTGGCTTTTATAAGTTCGTTGGTGCGTTTTCGTTCGGTAATGTCTCGTATAATTCCTTGGAAACCAATTATTTCCATGTTAGCGTTTCGCCTAGTAGTTGAAGATAAAATACAGTCAATAATTGTTCTGTCTTTACGTTTAAGCTTTACCTCATAGTTGCTCACCGAGCCATGTGTTCTTATCTCCTGCACAAACCTATCTCGGTCTTCATTATTGGCATACATTTGCAAAACGCTCATGCCTTCCATTTCCTTATGAGTATAGCCAAATAGTTCTAAGGTCGCATTGTTTACTTGTATTAAATTGCCATTTACTCCCGATATATAGATGGCATCTCTCGATTCTTCAAACAATTTTTTATAAAGGCGTTCGCTTTGTTCTAATTGTTGTAATACTTGTTTGTCTGTTGTAATATCGTGTATAACAAGTACTTTTGCACTATCTCCTTTATAAGGAATTTCCCTTCGGATTATTCTAGCTGGAAAAATACTTTTATCTTTACGTAAACAAGCCGTTTCAATAAATTCCTTGTTTTGCTGAATACTATCAATTGTTTGTTCTAGGAAATGAGGAGCAATTAATGCGTTAATATTTTTGGTAAGTAGCTCAATACGTTGGTAGCCAAACATGTTGCACAAGGCCTCGTTTACAAGGGTAATGCGTTCGTCGTTATAAATAGCAATTCCTTCAAAAGCAGCTTTGTACAGTTGGGTAAAACGAAGGTCGCTATTGAGCATATCACGTTCTAGCAAAAGTAATTGTTGGTTCAACAATTTATTTTCTTCTTGCAATGTGTTTAATGCTTGTTGTAATTGTTTTATTTCGGTATTAGTGCTGAAATCAGACATAGGCGTTTTTTTAATTGTTGAATTGCCTAATGATTTTTACTTAACAAACACTAGGCACGACAATTTAGGACAAACTTTATTGAGTAGATGTTGTTTTTATTTTGTAGCAAGTAGTTGTACAAAAATAATCGTGGTTATTAACGGAGCTATTTTTTTGTTAGATATGAACGTGCGTTTTTTGCGATAGCAAAATAAATATCCCTTTGGATATTTAAGTAACGCATAAAAAATAAATCCGTCATTTCTACTTGATCTTTTGCACT
>JAHDBT010000491.1 GCA_020630215.1 Bacteroidota bacterium | reverse complement strand
GAGTGGCTTTTTTAAGCAAAAAAATAATTGGAAAAATTATCCTATTTGTGATGATTGTGCTTTGTATTTTGAATTAGGACAAAAGCATATTAAGCAGCATTTAAAAAGATATTTTTATGGGAAAAGTTATTACTTAATTCCGCAATTAATTATTAAAAACGACTCTATACTAAAAAAAGCACTTAGCGTACTAAGTGAATTAAATTATACAAAAAGCGAAGACAAAAAAATAGAAAGAAAGGAAGATATAATTTTACGAAAGGTAGGGAAAGAGTATGGAGATAATAATCAATTTACGCTTAACTTATTATTTTTTGAAGAAAATCCTACTACAAAAGCAATTAAAATAAAATTAATGCTGGAAGAAATTTTTCCTTCTCGTTTTAGAAAACTTTTTTTGACTGTACCTAGTAAAATTGATGCTAACCCCTTGTATGAAAATGCTGTAAATATAAAAAAAGAAAAGCGTAATTTATCTTTTGATTTTGGTATACTTAAATCTTTTTTTGAGGAAGATTTCTATGAAATTATACAAACCATATTTTTGGAAAAGCCAATTTCAAAAGAGTTATTGTATACAAAGTTTATGAATAAAATTAGGAAAGTTTATAAAGAAAAAGGACTTTCTGATATAACTAAATATGGTACTTATTACCGTTATTATTACAACAACGATACTAAAGAAAGTTGGAATAGCAGCTTAGTAATTATGGCGCATCTTACTTTAGCATATTTATCTGAATTGGGAATTATAACTAATCAAAATAATCATAAAATTAATGATACTATGGACAATATTAAAGAGCAGGAACTTGAGATAAATCAAGAGAATGCGGAAGATAAACAACTGGCATTTAAGGAGGACGTATTTAACCGTTTTATTGCAAACAATAAGGCGTTTTTTGATGCCGATTATAAAAAGGGCATTTTTGCGGTAGGCGTGTTAGTGCGTTTTTTACTACAAACTCAAAGTGCTAAGTTAGAAGGAAATACGCCTTTTGAAAAAAAATTACATGGCTACAATTTAGATGCTGCCAAACTCGGCACTATTTATATGGAGGCATTAGATAAAATAAAAAAATACAACGACAAGGAAACGGTTTATAGAAAATTAAGAGATTTTATTGGCGATTATTATACTGTAAATAATCCTAAACTAGCTAAACTTACCAATAATGAAATTTCCTTTTATTTTGTAGCAGGCCTCGAATTAGGTAATAAATTTAAAAATCCATCATCTAAAAATAAAAAATAATTATGTCAACAATTATAAAAAATAGAACCGAACTATTATTTCTTTACGAAATAGAAAATGCCAATCCTAATGGCGACCCTTTAAATGAAAACCGCCCGCGTTTTGATGCGGAAGATAGCAAAGCTATTGTAAGCGATGTTCGCCTAAAAAGAACGATAAGAGATTATTGGTTTGAATATAAAGGACATAACGGTAACAATGGCAAAGATATTTTTGTTAGAGAAACGGAATATACAGACAAAATCAAAGGGGAAGAAAAAGAATGTGTGAAAAGCGGCAAAAGACGAGCTGAAGATTTTAAGAAACCTAAAGATATATCTAAGAAAGAGTTTACTCAAAACATTTTAGACCAATGTATTGATATTAGAGTTTTTGGCGGCGTAATTCCTTTGGATAAAGATTCAATTACCTTTACAGGCCCCGTACAGTTTCAAATGGGGAAATCTATTAACAAAACGGTTGTAATGGAAGAACAAGGTACAGGTGCATTTGCCTCTGCCGATAAAAAGCAGCAAGCTACTTTTAGAACAGAATACAAACTTCCTTATGCGCTAATTGGATTTAACGGCATTATTAACGAAAAAGCAGCTAAATACTCTCAAATGACGGAAGCGGATAAAGCACTTTTGCTAGAAGGAATATGGGACGGAACTAAAAACCTAATTTCTAGATCGAAGTTTGGGCAAATACCGCTTTTTTTATTGAGTATTAATTACAAAGAACCATTTTATATTGGCAGTTTAAGACAACGCCTAAACTTATTACCAAATGATGAAATGACAGATTTGAAAATTAGAGGTATGAAAGATTTTATGCTAGATACTACTGATTTGATTGATGCATTAAAAGAAAATAAAGATAAAATTGAATCTATTGAGGTGAAGTTAGATAAGCGATTAAAATTATCTTACAACAGCAAAGCTATTACCATAACAAACGGAAAACTAAACCTAGATGCCATCTAAAAAAGTACTTGTTTTTGATATATCAAGTGAGTATGGGCATTTCCGTAAGTTTAATACAACTTCTTCTCCCTTAACTTATGCAATCCCTACTCGCCCTGCAATTGTTGGTTTATTAGGTGCTATTTTAGGCGTTGAGCGTGAAATAGCACCTAATATTTACCGTGACGGAATAATACCCGTAGCAACATTATTTGATAAAAAAAAATCAGATATTGCTGTACAAATATTGCATCCTGTAAAGAAAGTTAATATTGGATTTAACCTTTTAAAAACCAAAGAACCTGCTTCTTTTTTCAATATAAAAAATCGTACGCAAATAGAATTTGAGTTATTAAAAGAACCTAAATTTAGAGTGTTTGTTACGCATCAAGATAAAACCTTGTTTAACAATTTATGCGAGCGTATTAAAAAGGTAAATCACTATTTTACGCCCTATTTAGGATTGGCACAATTTACCGCAACTATCCATTTTAAGGATTTAACAGATTGTGTATTAAAAGAAAATAACACGGACTATATTTTGGTACATACTGCTGTTAGTTTAAAATATCTTGACGCAGAAAACCCAATAGATTTTCAAAAAGGAAATGCTTTTGTTGTTGCCGACACGCTGCCTATTGCTATGCAAAAGGATAGAGTTGTTACTGAATATGCCGAAGTTTTAGTAGAACGAAAAGGGCAACCTTTAAGCGTAAAAGTACCACATTATTATACGACAGAAAATTATGGCAATATCCTTTTTTTATGAAAAAAACTATCTATTCCCATCAGGATAAACCGCTTATACAGCATTTACAAGAGGTAGCTAATTTATCGGTGAAAATTATTTCCGAAAATAAAATTACCTTAAATATTGATTTAGCAATTATTAAAGACTTAGCTTATATTGCTGGCGCAGTACATGATATTGGTAAATGTACCAAAAATTTTCAGACCTATTTATTGTCTGGAGGGAAAACAATTATTCGACCTAAGCATCATGCAATGATTTCGGCTTTTGTGGCTAGAAACATTGCTCAAAATTATTTAGCAAATACCACTTTGCCTGATTTTGAAAAACAATTGTTGCCTTATTTACTATTTGTTAGCGTAAAAAGGCATCACGGTAATTTAAATAATTTTGGAGATGAATTAGAACAAACAAAGTTTGATGATTTAGATAAACAAATACATAATTTTTATGAGGAGGAAGGTAAAACAATTCTAAACACCTTACTGCTAGAAAATAATCTTTCTATTAATTGGGATAGTTTTAAAGCTTATATTATTAGTAAAGTTTTTGAGGAAGAATTGCCAGACTTTTACGAATATGATTTTAAAGAGGCGTTTCACCTGTTTGATTTTAGTCAACAGTCGAGCTATTTTTATTTATACCAACTACTATACTCCACACTTTTATATGCCGATAAAAGTGATGTGATACTCGGTATAGATAAAGTAAAAGAAACGAATTTAAACCTAAGTGCTATTAAAAATTATAGAGCAAAAAATAATTTTAATGCACCTACATCAGAAATCAATCAACAAAAAAATAAAGCGTATTTTGAGAGTATTGATAATTTATCAAAAGCATTTTCTCCTAGTCAACATTTGTATTCAATTACCTTGCCTACAGGTTTGGGAAAAACAATTACCTCGCTTGCCATTGGCATGAAAATGAAGCAACTACTCGCTGATTATCAACAAGATGCAAAAATAGTAATTGCGATACCTTTTACCTCAATCATCGACCAAAACTACGAAGTATTTAACGAGATTTTTGATACACCTAGTTCTAATATCCTATTAAAACATCATCATTTAAGCGATCCTATTTATAAAATAAAGGAGGATGATGTGCTAGTAGATAAAGAGGCAGACAAAAGCAAGTTTTTAATAGAAACATGGCAAGCAGAAGTAGTTGTTACTACATTTGTGCAATTATTTGAAACGCTGTTTACCAACGATAAATCTAAATTGTTAAAACTGCCAAATCTTACAAATGCCATCATTATCCTAGACGAAATACAACAAATTAATTATGAATATTGGCCACTCATTCGTCAGTTATTTAAAACATTAGGAAGCCAATTTAATTGCTATTTTATTTTGATGTCGGCTACGCAACCCTTAATATTTGATCCTGCAACAGAAATAAAAGAACTGATTCCTAATTACCGTCAATACTTTAAGCTAGGCTTTTTAAATAGAACAAAAATTATTAATAAAACACAAACAACTATTTCGCTAGAAGATTTTACGCAGGAGGTAATTGATTATCATTTTGAGCATCCTAAGAAAGATATTTTAGTTATTTTAAATACTAAAGATATAACAAAAGAATGTTTTAAGGAAGTTAGAACAGTAATAAAAAAAGAACAAGCCAACCTATATTTTTTAACTACTTTAATTTCTCCTTTTGAACGAAAAGAAATAATTAATAAAATAAAAAAAGAAAAAAGCACGCTGCCCAATATTATTATATCTACTCAATTAATTGAGGCAGGAGTTGACATTTCGGTTAATACTGTTTTTAGAAATATTGCGCCAATAGATTCGATTATACAAGCAGCAGGACGTGCAAATAGATATAACGAAAATGAGGAAATGAGTAGCCTGTATTTGTATAATGTAGATGAACTTACTCGTACAACAAATATGATTTATGGCGCAGCTTTAATTAAAAAAACAAAAAATGTGCTAAAAGAAATTAGCGTAATTGAAGAGAAAAATTATTTGCAAATTATTGAAGCTTATTTTAAAGAAGTGAAAATACAAGCAGATAATTTTAAATCAAAAGAGCTGCAATACCTTAATAAATTGCAATTTAAAAATATTGGTGAATTTAAACTAATTGAAGAAAGTTAAACCGAATCTGTTTTTGTGAAAATTACTCCTTGTGCAATTAAATTATGGAATGAATACCAAGAAATTTATGAAAAGGAGGATACAAACATCTTTGAAAAAAGAGAAGCATTTTCTAAAATTAAAGCGAGATTTTATGATTTTGTAATTAATGTTCCTATTAAGCATGATAAAATTGATATTGAGTTTGATGGCAACGAGCCAGAATTAAACTTTTATGTATATGAGCTAGGGGAATCGGAATCGTATAATTATTGTAAAACTGATTTTAGAAAAAATACAGGCTATAAATACATAGAAAAAACGACCTTATCCTTCTAAACCAAAAAAAATGCAAACAAAAACAAAACAAATTCAAACACAGCACCTCCTATTACAA
>JAHDBT010000490.1 GCA_020630215.1 Bacteroidota bacterium | reverse complement strand
GGCTATTCAGTACATTCAAAAAGCTATAAACATTTATGAAAATAATGCGATAAATAGTAAAGTAAATATTGCTAATATGTATAGTCAATTATCGAAGTATAGTAATAATATACAAGACAAGCAATCCTATTTGCAAAAAGCGATTACTATCCATATAAGTTGTACTGGCACACAAAATCCAAGCATAGCACATTACTATACGAAATTGTCCCAAACCTATTTCAAACAAAATAACTATGTAGTAGCCTTACAAACGCTGCAAAAGGCCACTAGTTGTTTAACAAAGCATTTTGTTGCCCACAATATATATGTCCTTCCTACATTAAAAGATCACACTTCGGCACAACATTTATTGGACATACTAACCCTAAAAGGCAGTATACTATATCAATATTTTATAGAAAACGAAGCATTAATTAATCTAGAAACCGCTATAAAATGTTACGAATTGGCGATGCAACTTATCGAACAAATCCGTCAAAGCTATCAAATGGATGCCTCTAAATTAGCTTTAGGAAAAACTGCTACTCAAATATACGAAAGCGGCATTAGGATTATTTTAACCACCCACAATTACCTAACAAGTACCAACATTCCCCCGCTTGCTTTTCAATTCTGCGAAAAAGCGAAAGGTAACCTTTTATTAGATGCCCTACAAGACACCTTAGCTAAAACAAGTGCGAGTATTCCTACAGCATTATTAGCCGAACAACAACAATTACAAATTGAATTAACCTACCTCGAAAAAAGCATTCAACAACAAGCAGCTAAAGGAAAGGATAAAAACGAAGCCCTTATTGAACAATGGCAAAGCGAGTTGTTTGATAATCACCAAAAATACCAAACCTTACTTAAAAAATTAGAAACCAATTATCCTAATTATTACCAACTTAAATACGATACTCAAACCGTTAATGTTGAACAACTACAAAGCAATTTGCAATCACAACAAATAATTATCAACTATTTTGTTTCTACTACACACATTCATATTTTTGCCATTAGCCCACAAGTAGCCGAGCAGGTGAGTATCGAACAACCGCAAAACTTTGAAAAAATGATGAAACGTTTTTTAAAAAGCATTACTCAACTTCGCTACACCAACTATGCTGCTTTAGGCAAACAACTTTACGACTTATTAATTGCTCCTATCCAAAAATATTTACCTACATCAAGCAGCAACAACAACAACACCCCTCAACTCATTATTATTCCGCATGGGCTATTAAGCTACCTGCCTTTTGAAGCCTTAATTGGTAACGAAGCGCCAGCTCCAATGCCAGGCATTTCGCCCTATGACGAGATTGATTATTTATTGAATCATTTTGAAATCAGCTACCACTATTCTGCTACTTTATGGTATTACCAACAACAAAAACAACAACAAGTCATTTCTCCCCCCTCTCCTAGTTTTGCAGGGTTCGCACCCATTTATGATGTCGCTTCAAATACAACAGCAAACATTTTGCAAACAACTGCTACTGCCTGCCGTTCATGGGTTACTCGTTCTGATGCAATTAGAAGTGATGGTACTTGGGCCAGTTTACCACACTCAGAAATAGAGGTAAAAAATATTGAACAGCTATTTGACAATCAAGGATTTGATGCCAGCATTTATTTAAGAACCGAAGCAACTAAAGTGCGTTTTGCAAAAGTTACCAAAAATGTTAAATATATTTTAATTGCTGCACACGGATTAGTAAATGATGAAAATACCGCCTTATCAGGATTGGTATTTTACCCCGAAGAACTCCCAACGAATAATAACTCAAGTATGGCTTCTTCTAATCAAAAAGAAAGAGATACGGATAATACTCCAACTCCTATTAACGATCCTATCCTCTCTATGGAAGAAACCTATCATCTTAACATTAATGCCGATTTAGTAGTGCTAAGTAGCTGCAATAGTGGCATTGGCAAATTAGTAAAAGGCGAAGGCATGATGGCAGTTAACCGTGGATTTATTCATGCAGGTGCTAAAAATTTAATTTCTACCCTGTTTAAAGTATACGACAAACCTAGCAGCCTGCTTACCCAATATTTATTTGAAGCCATTTTAGCGGGCCACTCCTACGCTGCTGCACTAAGAAAAGCCAAATTAAAATTAATGGATATGGAGGGCGTAAGCCCAAAATCGTGGTGTGGGTTTGTGTTGATTGGAAAATAAAAAGCCCCTAGAGAAATTCAATAAGTACCTTAAATTACCTAAACTAGCACGTATAATTGCATTTCTATACCACTTTTACGTAATTACCTCAACATAACATCACCATTTTTAATCAATTTGTTCTTTATACTGTAAGGGTTTTATTAATTTTGCCGCCTAAAGTTAAAAAGACAGACAAAATTGTATTAAACATACAACCGAATAAAGAATGGAATTTATAATTATTGCGATATTTGTGATGGGTTATATTTTGATAACCTTAGAACACAATTTAAAAGTAGATAAAGCTGCTCCCGCCCTATTACTAGGGGTGTTAACCTGGGCAGTTTACTCGTTAATGGCTGGGCACGATGTGCATCCTTTACACGAACTCGAACATCACCTCCCCGAAATTGTCGGTATCCTGTTTTTCTTACTAGGAGCCATGACCATTGTTGAACTGATAGATATTAACGATGGTTTTCATGTAATTACCAGTAGGATTAATACCCGAAATAAAAGGAAACTGCTCTGGATTATCTGTATTCTCACCTTTTTTATGTCGGCAACGCTCGATAATTTAACCACGGCCATCGTAATGGCCTCCCTCCTACGTAAACTAATTGCCGAAAAAACCGACCGACTGATATTTGCTAGTATGGTGGTTATATCTGCCAATGCAGGTGGGGCATGGAGCCCTATTGGCGATGTAACAACTACGATGCTATGGATTGGCGAATGCATCTCGGTAACGGGTGTTGTTACGCACCTAATCATCCCTAGTATTGTATGCATGTTGGTGCCTTTGTTTATTATGGGTACTCGCTTAAAAGGCGATTTTCCTCCCCTAGAATTTGCTACTAGCTATAAAACAACCGAGACGGAAAGAAAAATCATCTTATTTACAGGCGTAGCTTGTCTTATTTTTGTGCCTATTTTTAAAACCGTTACGCATTTGCCTCCTTTTATGGGGATGTTTTTTGGCGTAGGCGTTATGTGGGTATTAACCGAACTGGTGCATAAACAAAAAACTTACGAAGAAAAATCAGACATTTCTATCTTTCATGCCCTCGAAAAAGTGGATATGGCCAGCGTGCTTTTCTTCTTTGGTATATTAGCTGGGGTGGCTTGTTTATCGTCTATTGGCGTTTTAAAAAGCGTTGCAAGCTGGTTAGAAACAACTATTCCTAATTTAGATATTGTGGTAATTGCCATTGGCGCATTATCCTCTATTGTAGACAATGTGCCGCTAGTAGCAGGTGCTATGAAAATGTACGACGTAGTAGGTGCAGATGCAAGCAATGCCTTGTACTTTGCCGCCGATGGTAAGTTCTGGGAATTTTTAGCTTATTGTGCCGGAACAGGTGGTAGTATGCTAATTATTGGCTCCGCAGCAGGGGTTGCCATTATGGGTATCGAAAAAATAGAATTCTTTTGGTACTTGAAAAATTTTAGTTTTCTCGCATTTATTGGCTATATTGCAGGGGCAATCACCTATTTGTTAATGTTCCCTTTGTTTTAGTGATCAGTAGCCAGACCGTTTGCTAACGCTCTCTGTCAGAACGCTGCGCTGTTAGTGACATGTTGACGATTAGGGTAGGTAGAGAAAATTCCTGAATTTTTTCCATAAAACAAGCCAATAGTAAAACCCTACTATAATTACCCTTAACCCTTTTTCTTCCATTCCAAGCAATACCAAACAACACGGCATCATCCTTTTATTAGGATGGTGCTTTTGTTTTTCACCTCTCTAATAAGTGCCAATCTATAAATCTAGTAACAATGCAAACAACTATCTCTTCCTTTTCTAGTATTAAGTTGGTAGTACTTCGCCTATGCTTAGTGCTAGTATTTACTACTGCAATGGGCAAAATTACTACCGCATCTGCTCCTACCTACGCACACTCGCCCCTGCACGAATACTACGTAAGTGTTTGCGAAATAGCCCACAATCCCAATACACAATCCCTAGAAATTACCTTTAAAATATTTACCGACGACCTAGAAACCGCCCTCAAAGCACAAGGCGCAGATAGCCTAAACATCGGCACCAAAAAAGAACACGCTAAAACCGACCAGTATATATTTGCTTACTTACAACAACAATTTTCGGTAAGGGCAAATAAAGCTGCGGAAGCATTGGCACTACAATTTGTTGGTAAAGAGCTAGAAGAAGACGTTACTTGGTGCTATGTAGAAATTACCGATTTACCCAAGGAAAAAATAGCATCGCTACAAATAGAAAACCGCCTTTTAATGGCTACTTTTGCTACACAAATGAACCTAGTGCATGTTAATTACGAACAACATAAAAAGAGTTTGTTTTTGCATAAAGGGCTGGTGGAAGATAGTGTTGTTTTTTAATGATCAAATGAATGGTAATGACCAATTTTCAATTTTCAAACAACTACTCATTTTAAAATTCCGTAGGAATGACCGACATTGTAACCCATGAATTTATGCATGGGCAAAAATCAAAACACCACATAAAATGATAAACGAAAATCACCTACCCGTAACCAAAACCGCCCGTTACTACACCTACGGCGAATTGAACGAAAACACCCAAACACTCTGGTTTGTATGTCATGGATATGGACAGCCTGCGGCAAAACTCATTAAGCATTTCACCGTCCTCTCTCCTACCCAACATTACGTAGTAGCCCCCGAAGCCCTCTCTCGTTTTTACTGGAAAGGTTTTGGCGGCGACCCCGTTCCCTCCTGGATGACCGCCGAAGACAGAAACAACGAAATTAAGGATTATGTGAACTACTTAAACCAGTTGTATGCACAAACAATGGCACAACTCCCTCCTAGCATCAACAAAGCCAATTTACAAATAAACGTACTAGGATTTTCGCAAGGCACCGCCACCATTAGCCGCTGGATTGCCGACGGAAAAGCTCCCTGCAATAAACTCATTTTCTGGGCCGGCCGCATTGCCCACGATTTAGAATGGACTAAGGCCCAAACCATTTTTCAACAAGCCGATTTATACGTTATTTACGGCAAACAAGATCCTTTTATTATGCCTCAACATTTAGATGCCCAACATCGTTTACTCGAAGCCCAAGCCCTACCCGTTACCATTCATACCTTTAAAGGGAAACATGAGTTGCATAGGGATACTTTGGTGGAGTTGTTTGGGTAAGTCGTTCTTTTCAGTTGTACTGGAAAGCCTTATAAAATCCTAATAGTTATACTCAACCACATCGGGTTTTGTGCAAATAGTTATTGACATTGACATTTACATTTAAATCAAGCGAGACGCTTGAAGCCCGTTATGCTCCAGCCGGGAGGCTGGAACAGGC
>JAHDBT010000489.1 GCA_020630215.1 Bacteroidota bacterium | reverse complement strand
GGGAAGCCTGTGGCTTCCATAATTGAAATTTGCCCCCCAAATATCTTAGAACTAGGATTTTTTTAATGACCAATTACCAAATCACAATTTTCAAATAATAATCAATAACCAAATTTCAAACTTCCCCAAATCAGTAAGTAAATAAGTTTTAAATCCTAATTCTTCGATTCTAAATTTTAAATGATTACCTCCTAACATCAGCAGGGAAAAAATCAAAAATCTTCCCAGTTAATACCCAAACAATTCCTCCAAGGTAATTTCCTCAAAATCTCCTAGCGATTTCAGGTAATCCATATCCAGCGTTTCTCTGTTGCCCATTACTAAAAAGCTAAACTGTTGACCTTTAATATTTTCGTTAAAAAAAGTTTCTAACTCATCAATGCTCATGTTTTGGGCTTTGCTGTAAATGTCTTTTCGTATATCATAATCTAGGCCACGGTCACGGGCATCAAGGTAATTAAAATATTGGCGGGTTTTGGTAATACGTTCTGTTTCAATTTGTTTTAGTACAGAACCTTTAGCTCCTTCAAATTGTTTTTCGGCTTTGGGCATTTCATTTAGGAGTTCTCGCATAGCGGTAATGGCATCCTTCATTTTATCGCCTTGCACCGCCATATATCCTTCTACAAAATGTGCTTTATCTTTTTTGCGAGGCGTGCGGTAACCAGCAAAAGCAGAATAAGCCAATGCTTTTTTCTCGCGTATTTCTTGGAAAACAATACTCGATAAACCGCTGCCAAAATACTCCCCAAATACACGAGCATAAGGCATCATTTTAGAACTAAACTGCTGGCTTTTAGAAAGCATTAAAATTTGTGCTTGTACCATATCGTAGTTTACAAAATACACCTTGTCTTTTTTTGTTGCCAATTGTTTGTAATCAATAGCAGTAGGGTAATCTTTTAACGATTTTGGTGTTTTGTGATGTTTGCTCAATGTTTTACAAACCGTTTTCTTATCATTTTGTCCGTAGTAAAAAACACTGTGTTTGTAGCTTGTTAAACTTTTTACCATACTTACCATTTCTTTAGCAGTAATGCCTTTTAATTCGGCTTCTGATAAGTTGCTGGTAAAAGCAGATTTTGCGCCATAAGCACCATAACTATACAAACCTCTCCAAAAAATAGTTCGCTTATCTAGCTTGGCATCTTCTCGTTTTTTTAGTACGCCTTGTATCATATTTTCTAGGGCAGCCTCGTCGGGTTTTACATTGGCTAAAATATGTTCAAACAATTGCAAACCTTCTTCAAACGATTCTTCCAAACCAGAAAGCGATACATAAATACGTTCGGGAGAAGTAAAAATATCGAAGCTCAGTCCTAATTTGTAAAACTCCTCTTGTAATTGTTCGGCGGTGTATTTATCGGTTCCTAAATAAGGAAGGTAATCAATAGCCAAAGCCATTTTTTTGCTGTGCTTGCTGCCCATATCAAAAACGTAGTAGAGATTAAAAGTTGGGTTAATGGTATTTTCGATATAATTAAGTTGAATGCCACTTTTTAATTCCTCTTTTTGGATGCTTGCATTATAATCTAAAAAGGCAGGTTTTAAACGAGTTTCTTTAACGTCTTCAAATTCCTCAATAAAAGTAGAACGTTTATCTCTATTTAATTCGATAGGCGTAATAGGTGGTTTTTCCATTTTTAATACGTCATCTACTTCGCCATTGCGTTTGTAAATACATACGTAATTATCCTTGTAATTTTTGTTGGCAAAATCTACAATGTCTTGTTTGGTAATTTTACCCAACTCTGCTAATTCTTTGCTTACATCTGCCCACGAACGCTCGGCAATAAATGCGCCTATCATCGAACGGCTGCGTCCCCAATTGCTTTCTGCTTGTTTCATTTCGCTGAGTTTAAAATCTTTAATTACCGATTTAATGAGCCACTCAGGAAAATCCCCTTTCTTTAATTTTTCAATTTGTCCTAGCAATAAAGCTTTCACTTCTTCTAGGCTTTGCCCCTCACGAGGTTTGCCATTAATTACGTGTATCGAATAATCGACCATAGAATATTGATAAGCACTGCCCGATAATATTTTTTGTTGTTGGATAAGATTTAAATCCATTAAACCTGCTTGTCCATTTTTCAACACGCTGTCCATTAATTTTAAAATAAGGGCATCTTTCGAGCCTGCACCATCAAAACGGTAATACAAGTTTACCGATTCTGCTTCTTTTCCAATCACTTCTTTTTCAATGATATTATCTAAAGGAGCTAACTTAGGATACGTAGGTCGTTCAAACTCTTTGGCTTTCATGCCGCCAAAATATTGGTCTACCATTTTAATCGTTTCCGAAAAATCTAAATCGCCACTTAAACAAATGGCCATATTATTAGGCACATAGTAAGTATCGAAAAAATTATTAATGGCTACATGCGAAGGATTTTTAAGGTGCTCGCCTAGCCCAATAGTAGAAATACTGTAAGGGTGACCGTCGAATAAATTGGCGAGCATCGTTTGGTACACACGAGTTCCATCACGGTCTTGCCCCATATTAAATTCTTCGTAAACGGCTTCTAGTTCGGTATGAAAAAGGCGCAATACAATTTGGCTAAAACGCTCCGATTCCAACATCAGCCATTTGTTTAAAACATTGGCTGGTATGTTGTTGATGTACACCGTTTGGTCGGTAGAGGTATAAGCATTGGTATATTTTGCTCCTAGCGACGAAATCATTTTATCGTATTCATTAGATACCGCTAATTTAGAAGCTTCATAAGAGGTTTTATCTATCTCTTCGTAGATGGCTGCTTTTTTGGCTTCGTCGGTTTCGTTTTTATGAGCTTCGTATAAATCGGAAATTTTTTGAAGTAGTTTCTCCTCTTCTTCCCAGTTACTAGTGCCCATTTCATCTGTACCTTTAAACACCATATGTTCGAGGTAGTGTGCTAGGCCTGTATTATCACGAGGGTCTTCTTTACAACCTGCTCGTACAGCAATAGCCGTTTGTATACGGGGTTCATCTTTATTAACCGACATATACACCTTCATGCCATTATTGAGGGTATAAATGCGAGTTTTTAGTGGGTCACTGGCAACATATTCGTATTCGTATTTGCCATCTTTTGCTTTGAGTATTTGTGCATGTAAGGGGCTACTATTACCAGTAACGAGGACTAGTAAACACAGCATCAGCAACAAATTTAAAATAGGTTTTTTCATTGGTTAATAGATTGTTGGTAGTTATAAAATTGAGTTTTTATTTTTATCGTTTCGTTTTTTATGGGATACCAAACCGACTACTAACAGGAAGTGGAGCGAGCAATCTGCCCACTAAAAAAAACATCCGCATATACTGGCAGCAAAGCATTCTGATTGTTGACAGTAAGCGAAGCGAACAATTTGACCACTAAAAAAAAACGTCAGCATATGAACTGGCTACTAAAAAACTAAAAAAGCCAACGGACAAAGCTAAAAGTCCCCACAAAACCAACTGACTACTGACAGCGCGCGCAGCGAACGGTCTGACTACTGACTACTTAAAAGCTAATAATCCAATTGCAATTTCAGCTTCTCTGCTAGTTCTAGTAATTTTGGGTTTTTCTTGGCCATTTCTTTAAATCGGTCGGAGGGTAAAAAAGCTTTTGTTTGTGGTTTTACTTCTTTACGCAAACTTTTGTCAATAATGGCTTCAATCCCTAAATTATTAGCACCCGTTTGTTTTCGTAAGTAACCTACAAAGTGCGACAAATCATTTCGAGCTAAATCTTTGTGGAAATCGCTGCTTAGTGGAACAATAATCATTTCTTCCTTAATCTGAGGAATGGCTTGTTCAAAAATGGTTTTTACCGATTCTTGTGCTACACTAGGGGTAAAGGCTTTCCAATGTTTTAGTAGTTCTTCTTCACTAATCTCTACTACTTCGCCTTCCATAAGAGCAATATCTTCGGCTGCTTGTTTAGCAGCTTCGGCAGCTTCTTTTTCCTTTTTCTGTTGTCGCAGTTTGGCAATACCTGTTAGTTTTTCGCCTTTTCTTTTCTTCTTAGCAACTGCTAAAAAATTAGTATCTGCTGCATTAGTCGCTGTAACGGCATCTTCCGCTACCTCAGCAACCCTTTCTGTATTTACCGTTGTATTCTCATTCTCCTCTACATTAGAAAGTGTTTCTAGCTCCTCCTCTTTTTCTATAGCAGGATTTGCAGGCGTGTTGTTGGTACTGCTTGTTGTTTCTTGCTCTGGAGCAATTGCTTGTTTAGGCGTATTAATTGGGGAATTGACTGTACTATTACTAGGCGTGTCATAATTATTATTTACAACATTATTATCCGCTAACTTTTTTTTTTCTGGTGCTACGCTTGTTGCAACAGCAGCGGTAGCCGTTATAACTTGTGGCGTTTTTGCGAGGTGGATAGTTTGATTAATAAAACACATTTTAAGCAAACACAACTCTACATGCAAACGTTTATTTTTTGCGGTGCGATAATGGATGTCGCATTGATTGGCGACGTTGAGCGCACTTAGTAAGAAGGAACTTGGTGCTAGGTTGGCTTGTTCTTCGTATCGCTTGCGAATGCCATCGGTTACGTCGAGGAGTTGTAGCGTTTCTGGATTTTTGCAAACCAATAAATTACGGAAATGTGCCGATAGTCCGCCAATAAAATTATCCCCTTCAAATCCTTTTTGGAGGATGTCGTTAAAAATAAGTAGCGTATTGGTTGTATCTTGTGTAAGGAGGTAATCTGTTACTTTAAAAAAGTAATCGTAATCTAAAATACTAAGTGCATCTACTACATTTTGGTAGGCTACTTTCCCTTCCGAGAAACTAGCAATACGGTCAAACATTGATAACGAATCACGTAGTCCTCCATCGGCTTTTTGAGCAATGAGGTGTAGCGCATCGGGATCGGCATCAATGGCTTGGTCTTTGGCAATGTATTGCAGGTGTTCTACCATGTCGCCGACGGTAATTCTGGAAAAATCGAAAATTTGACAGCGAGATAAAATGGTTGGTATAATTTTGTGTTTTTCTGTGGTCGCTAAAATAAAAATGGCGTAATTGGGTGGTTCTTCTAATGTTTTAAGGAAGGCGTTAAATGCTGCTTGCGACAACATGTGTACCTCATCAATAATATACACTTTAAATCGGCCAGCTTGTGGCGCAAAACGCACTTGCTCAATTAAATTACGGATGTCTTCTACGGAGTTGTTAGAAGCCGCATCCAACTCAAAAATATTAAAAGATGCCGAATGGTCGAACGATGTACAAGAACTGCACTCGCCACAAGGCTCTGTATCTTTACTTAAATTTTCGCAATTAATTACCTTGGCCAAAATACGAGCGCAGGTCGTTTTTCCTACTCCCCTAGGCCCACAAAACAAAAACGATTGCGCCAACTTATCGCTCTGAATAGCATTTTTCAAAGTGGTGGTTACCGTTTTTTGTCCTACTACATCTCTAAATTTAGCAGGTCGATATTTTCTTGCAGATACAATAAATGCCATAGATTTCTTTTTT
>JAHDBT010000488.1 GCA_020630215.1 Bacteroidota bacterium | reverse complement strand
CATTAACCTTTATTGCAAATTACCAAGTTTGCAAGCTCGTGGAATAAAAGGAGCCAAAAATGCGAATAAGTAACGATAAAAAATTAAGGCAAAAGTCAATCAATCTTTTTTTAGGCGAACAATTTTAGCTGCCTATAATAGCACCAAGAAATTTATCTCCCCTCCAGATTCTTACCTGATATTGCATTGACGAAGTAATGGAACAGATAGGTATTCCTGGTGCTGCCGTTGCAGTCATTAAAAATGAGGAAGTCGTTTACAAAAAGTACCTAGGGCAAGCCAGCCTAGAATATGATGCGGCAATTACCAACAAGTCCTTATTTAGGTTGCACTCCTTATCGAAGATTTTTGTTGCTGTTGGAGTTTTTCAATTAATTGAAGAAAAGAAAATGGCATTAGAAGATCCCATTTCCAAATATTTAACCGACTTACCGCTAGCATGGCAAGCCGTAAAAATTAAACATTTATTATCTCATTCTTCGGGATTACCAGACATGCGAGAGGAAACAAATCCCTCCGAAGCAATTGCTTTAAAAACGGTTTATGAATTTTTTCGATGGGCAACTTAAACTAGCAAAGGAAAATTACGAGCAATCTTTAAAGCTAGATCCAGCTAATAGCAATGCGGAAAAAATGCTTGGTAAAATTAAAGCACAAACGAAGGACAATTAATCTGTATTCTTTTTTATCAAGGAATTAATTTTACTTTCTATTACAAATAAAATACTAAAAGAAAGTATTCTTTAAGGAACAAAAAACCAATTCCTTCCATTATATTAACTGAGGATAGAAATCAAACGCAATTTTTTCTTCATCCTCATTTTACTACATGACATTAGTTATTACAAACCTCCACAAGGAATATCCGAATGGAGTAAAGGCCATTGATGGCTTAACTTTAGAAATTGGCAAAGGCATGTTTGGGCTACTTGGTCCAAATGGCGCAGGCAAATCTAGTTTAATGCGTACTGTTGCCACCCTTCAAAAACCCGATAGCGGGAGTGTTTTTTTTGGCGATATTGACGTACTCAACGATCCGATGCGTTTACGAAAGGTGTTGGGTTATTTACCCCAATCTTTTGGCGTATATCCCAAAATGTCGGCACAAAAACTGCTCGATTATTTTGCCATTCTCAAAGGCATAGCGAGCAAAAAAGATCGGCAACTGCTGATTGGAAAAGTGTTGGCACTTACCAACCTTAGCGATGCGAAAGATAAAAGCGTTAGCGGCTACTCTGGCGGCATGAAACAACGTTTTGGCATTGCACAACTCCTCCTTAATAAACCACAATTACTCATTGTTGACGAACCTACGGCTGGTCTTGACCCTGCCGAACGCAACCGCTTTTTAAATGTGCTGCGAGCAGTTGGTACGGAGAATACGGTTATTTTTTCTACGCATATTGTGGAAGATGTTAAGGAACTTTGCACCAATATGGCTATCATGAATAAGGGCAGCATTTTGCAAAGTATTAAACCTACTGATGCCATTAAAAAGATAGCTGGAAAAATTTGGACTTGCAGTATTGCCTCCGAAGATTTAACGCAATATAAAGCCAATTACCAATTCTTATCGTCTGGTTTTAATCCCGATAATTCTATTTACATTCGAGTACTTTCCGATGTAAAACCGTCTCCTGAATTTAGTTCTACTACACCAACCTTAGAAGATGTTTATTTTATCACGCTTAATTTTGAGCAAGGTCAAAATCAAAACGGGTAATTACATGGGCATGTTCAACTCTATCTTTAAATTTGAGCTACAACATTGGCTCAAACAAGGTTCGGTATATATTTATTTTGGGGTCTTTTTTTTACTAGCGTTTATCATACAAGCAGGTACAGGCGGTTTTTTCGATGCCAATAGTGCCGATGCTAAATTGGGTTTTCAGCAGTATTTAAATTCGCCGCATGGCATTTACCAAATCTTTCAATACTTCAATAAATTCTTCCTCTTTTTGCTGCCTGCCATTATTGGCGCAGGTTTGTATCGAGATTATAAGCACCAAGTTGTGCAATTGTTATACACCTTCCCCATTCCTAAAAAGGATTATTTATTAGGAAAATTTTGGAGTAGTTTTTTAGTGGTATTTATTATTAGTTTGGCAGTGGTGTTTGGGCTAATTATTGCCGAGCATTTACCCAATTTAAATCCCAATAAAATAGGCCCGTTTAATGCACTAGGTTTTGCACAAATTTTCACTTGGTTTACGCTTCCCAATTTATTAATTTTTGGTGCGATTACCTTTTCTATTGTGCTGTGGTTCAGAAATATTTTTGTGGGTTTTGCCAGCATTATTGTGTTAATTATGTTACAAGGTATTATCGAAGATGTACTAAGCCAGCATAAAGAATTATTAGCCTTACTCGATCCTTTTGCACAAAACACTTTTACCTATATTACCCAACACTGGACCATTGCCGAACAAAACAACAACCTCCTCCCCTTTGCTAAAATATTATTGTTTAACCGCTTAATCTGGCTGAGTATTGCTGGAATTATTTTTGGTTGGAGTTATTATAAATTCGATTTTGATGTACATACCTTTTCTTTTTCCTCTTCAAAATCTAAAGATAAAAAAGCGATTCGTGTAAAAAATAACAGCGCCGGTTCCGAAATAATTATTCCAGATGTTGCCTACCAATATTCCTGGAGGCAGCAGGTGAAAAATGTGTGGCACTTATCGCTTTTTCATTTGGGATATATTGTTAAAAGTTGGTTGTTTTTGGCCTTATCAATCATGGGAATTTTGTCTATTACTTTTTCCTTAGCGCAAGTTACAAATACTAACACCATTACTTTATTGCCCGTTACACAAATTATTTTATTTGTCCCTGCCTTTTTCTTTAATACAATTATTATTCTGCTTACTTTTATTTACAGCGGCATGTTGGTACAGCGAGAACGCAGCGCAAATATGGATGCTTTGGTTGATGCAACTGCTATAAATACTGGTACAACTTTATTAGCTAAAGCATTGGCAATCATTAAGATGCAAGCAATTTTATTAGGAGTTATGTTATTGGCAGGCGTGTTATTACAAACTTACAATGGCTATTTTAATTACGAGTTTGGCTTGTATTTTTTCCATTTATTTGTGGTGCAGTTTGTGGTGGTAATTATTTGGGCATTTACCTCCATATTTGCCCATACATTAATTCCCAATGTATATTTAGGAATGTTTTTATTAATTCTTGCTTGGCTAGGATTTAACGGTATTAAAGACTTTGGAATAGAAACACAATTGCTCCATTTTAACTCGCCCGATTTAATGCGTTACTCCGATATGAATGGTTATGGGCATTCGTTAAAAGCCTACTTTATTAAACAAGCTTATTGGCTTTGTACTGGTTTATTATTATTAATGGGCAGTTATTTATTTTGGCAACGAGGACTAACCAATTCCTTTAAGGAAAAAATACAATTGGCTCGTTCTCGCAATAATATTTGGGTAACCAATTTAAGTGTCATTTTCTTTTTGGGGTTTTTAAGTTTTGGATTTGTTATTTTTCAAGGAGAAAAAAGCGCACTTAATTTAAAGCCTAAAGCACAACAAAAAGCCTTTGCCAATTTCACGAAAAACTTTGTGCAATACCAAAACATTTCTCAACCAAAAATTACCGCTGTTGATTTACAATTAGATTTATTTCCAGAAGAAAATAATTTTGCTGCAAAAGGACATTATAAAATTATTAACCAAACAAATGCCCCTATTGATACGCTATTAATTAAACTGGGATTTGATGAAATAAACACCTTTAATATCAACCGTCCTTCTCGCATAATTGACAAGGATGATTACGTACAATTTTATGTGGTAAAATTAGGGGATGCATTACGACCAAAAGATAGTTTAGAACTATATTTTAATGTCGCAAATAAACCCAATAATTTATTTGAAAGAAACAGTAGTGTTTTAGCAAATGGCACTTTTTTAAAACAGGATGTATTGCCTCATTTGGGTTATTTTTTAAATAGTGGCACTAAACATCCTAGCGATAGTACTGCTACTAAAAACAATTACCAAGCTATTGATTCGGACTTAATTAATTTAACGACACAAATTAGTACCAGCCAAAATCAGGTAGCACTTGCGCCAGGGTATTTGCAAAAAGAATGGACCGAAAATGAACGTAATTATTATATTTATAAAACCGAAAAACCTATTAAATTTAGCATTGGATTTAATTCAGGAAAATTTAAAATTGCCAAGGATAAATGGAAGGATATTGATTTAGAAATTTACCATCATCCCACCCATAATTACAATATAGCGGATATGATGATGGGCTTAAAAGGCGCCTTAAATTACAATACCAAATTCTTTTCGCCCTACCAACATCAGCAGGCAAGGATAATTGAGTTTCCGAATACAGAGGGGAGTTATGCAACAACTTATGCCAACAGTATTCCAACTTCCGAAACTCGGTTTATTGCTAATAGTGGCAAGGACAACAGTAAAATAGATTTTGCCTTTTATGTGCCTGCTCACGAACTCACCCATCAATGGTTTGGCAACCAATTAATTCCTGCCGATGCGCTAGGAGCAAGTATGCTCACCGAAAGTATTACCGAATACATTACCCTACAAATTTACCAACAAACACTAGGCGAAAAAAAGGCCAACGACTTTTTAAAAATACAACGCAAACGCTACCTACGTGGGCGAAAAAGAAAAACCAAAAAAGAAATGCCTTTGCAATTGGTTACTACTAGCAACGACCATATTGCTTACGGAAAAGGCGCCATTGCGTTTAATACCTTAAAGCATTATTTAGGCGAAGCCCAACTCAATAAAGTGCTGCAATCTTTTTTACTACAATATCAGTTTACGGCTGCCCCCTATCCTACTTCGCTGCAATTGGTGCAACAATTAAAAGCCGCTTGCCCCGATTCGCTACAGTATTTAATTGCCGATAATTTTGAATCGGTGGTGCTGTATGATAATAAAATTGAAACGGCTACGGTAACCGCTTTGGAGGATGGTAAACAGGAGGTAAATTTGCAGCTACTGTTTAAGAAAAGTAAAATATCTGAAGGAGCGACCAATAATTTATTGGAGGAAGTTACGACGTTTAACGAATACCTAGAAATAGGTTTTTATGATACCGATGATGTACTTATTCACCTAGCTAAACAGCACATTATGAAGGCCCGAAATACGCTAAAAATTCAATTAGACCAAGTGCCTGCGAAGGTGGTACTCGACCCTAATTTGTTGTTAATTGATAAGGAATTGAAGGATAATGAGGTAGGGTTTTAGGTGTCCCACTGAGTTGCACGGAGTTTTTCACGGGGTTTCACGGAGTTTTTTTGGGCTGTATTGTTTCCTTTTGTTAGTACTGTTGTATATTTAAAATCGTGAAGATCTAGCTCGTGTGGTTTAGGGGGGAGTTGTACGGAGTTTTTTTCGTAAAAAAAAGGACCTATTTATCTAAGTGAATGAGAAAAAATAACCTCCACCAATTTAATTTATTCTATTTC
>JAHDBT010000487.1 GCA_020630215.1 Bacteroidota bacterium | reverse complement strand
AAGTGCAAAAGATCAAGTAGAAATGACGGATTTATTTTTTATGCGTTACTTAATACAACAAAACTTGCCATTAATGCAGTATATTGACAATAGAATTACACCCTTGTCCATATAATTGCCGTTCTAGTAATAACAGTTAGATTTTTAGACCTGTTTATCAAATAAGGAAAAGTGCTTGACACTTTACAGTGGTGTAGCGAAGCGGAACTGTCCAAATACCATGTACCCGCTACTATCTACCAAAAAAAGTGTCAACCGCTTAGATAAATAGGTCGATTTTTAAATCAATTCAACCATAAAGCCGTTTAACAATTCAGCAATACAACCATTCAATTCAATGACCTTTAGGCGTATTACAGTCAGTATTTTAATAGTAATAGTAACTATTTTGTTGCTAATTGGAACGGCTGTGCACTTACTTCAAAAACCTACTATGCAAAGTTTGGCCGTTGTACAGGCAGCCAATTATTTGTCGCATAAAATGGAAACCGAAGTGAGCATAGGAGGCGTAGCAGTAGATATTTGCTCTCGTATTGTGCTAACAGATTTGTACATTGAAGATTGGGATTGTGATACCCTCCTTTTTACCAAACAACTCAAAGTAGACATACAGCACCTTGCCCTACTCCAACAAGAAGTGCTAGTGCAAGGCATTAGCCTCAACGAGCCTTACATCCGTATGCGAAGAGACAAAGGAGCCAAATGGCACAACTACCAATACCTGCTCGATAGGATGAGTGGCAAAAGCCCTAGCAGCACGGAAGCAAGCCCTAAAAAAATAAATGCTACCAAAAAAACAAGTGCCGATACCGACACTACTAAAGCCCCTTTTCCCTGGAAACTCGACCTCGAATACCTGCACATCAATAAGCCGCACTTTTTTATGGACGATGCGCGAACACGCACCAAACTGACCGTAAAATTAAATCAACTCAATATTAACCTTAATGGATTAGATATTGACAAACAACACGTTGACATAAAAGATGCCCTGCTCGACCAAGTCAATGTAGTACTACGCATTGCCCCTCGTACCGAACCTAAAAAACCAAGCGATAAAGTTTACGATTACAATGAGTACGTATCTATTACCCCTCCCAATTGGATTTTTACCGCCGAAGATTTGCATCTAAAAGAAGGATTTTTTAGCCTTACAACAGGTAGAGATACTTTGTTTTACGAAGATGCTATTAACTTCAATCGCATGGAAGTGTCGGATATTGACGTGCTGTTGGAAAATGTAACGATGGGCAATAATACTTACCAAGGAAAAATACTCAACTTTGCGGCGAAAGAAAAATCAGGTTTTGTGGTAACAAAATCGAATGCCGATGCCGTATTTAGTGGCAATTTATTAGAGTTTAAAAACCTAACTTTAAAAACACCTTATAGCGATTTAGGCAATCATTTAACGTTTCGTTATAAGAGCCTACGCAACTTTTACGATTTTGTGAAACGGGTAAAATTAGAAGCCGACTTTCATAATGGCACTTTTGTTTTTCAAGACATTATTTATTTTGCTAGAGCTTTACAAAAAGTAAAACCTATACAAAACAAACGTTTCGAACCCATTAAAATTAATGGCAAAGTAGCAGGGAAAATTAGAAGAATTAAAGGCGAAGATTTAGCCATTAAAATTCAAAATACGTACCTAAAAGGAAACGTAAGTATGTCGGGCTTACCCGATTTTGATAATACGTTTATTGACTTTAAAGTTGCCGCCCTTAAAACCGATATAAGCGATATTCGCAGTTTATTGCCCGATGTAAAAATTCCTCCTAATTTTAATAAACTAGGCACTTTGCAATTTAAAGGCTACTTTACAGGCTACCCTAAAGCTTTTAGTGCAGAAGGAGCTTTGATTACAGATATAGGCAAAGTTAATACAGATTTGGTAATGGATATGAAAACTGCTATTGCGAAATACAGCGGAGATTTGGCCGTTACCGATTTTGAACTAGGAGAATGGCTAGGAAATGGCAATAAAGAAAAGTTTGGTAAAGTATCGTTTGATAGTAAAATAAAAGGGCAAGGGCTAAGTTTAAGTGAGCTAGATGTAGCCGTAGATGGACAACTAAAAGAACTGACCTTTAATAATTATACCTATCAAAATGTAAGCATAGATGGACATTTTAAACAAAAGAATTTTAAAGGGAAACTAAAAACCGCTAACAACGATTTAAATGTTGACTTTAATGGAGAAGTAGACCTCAATAATGCCATGCCCGAATATGCATTTGAAGCCGAATTTAAAACCATTAACCTGCATGAACTTAATTTAATTAATAAAGAAAAATTTCCCAAAGAAATAATTTTTTCGGGTAAAACCAACCTCAAACTAAAAGGAACCAATATTGATAATATTACTGGTAAAGCAAGGTTTAACAATGTGGTTTTTCAGCTAGGAGATAAATCGGTAAAAGTAAAACGAATTAATATTAAATCTACTAAAGAAAACGAACAGCGAGAAGTTGATATTAAGTCTAGCCTTTTAAATGCACACTTTGAAGGCGACTTTGATTTTGCCCATGTGGTAAAAGCATTTAATAATTATTTGCACACCTATTTTCCCTACACTTTTAAAGACAGGGGCGAAACCGAACCCCAACAAATTACCTTCGATTTAAACCTCCGAAAAGGCGTATTGCCCCTAGTACAAATGTTTGTGCCACAACTACAAGGGTTTAAAAATGCTAATGCTAAAGGCATGTTTAATACCAAAACTAAAGCAATGGATATTAATGCCAATATTAAGCAAGTAGTGGTAGATGGTACACAAATTAATAACTTTAGATTAATAGGCGTATCCGATCCCGAACAGATTGAATTTAGCACGGATGTGGATAGTGTGGTAATTACCAAAAATAAAATGCTGCCTACTATTCCCGATATACACTTAGAAGGAACAATAGCCCAAAACGAAATTGATTTTTTACTAGGCGTAGCAGGCGAAGAAGCACCTAATCGCCTTAGCATGGGAGGACTATTAATTGCCACCAAAGATATTTTACAACTCAACCTCGACGATACCGAAATTGTAATTAATGACAAAACCTGGGAAGCACAAACAGGGATTTTTACTTATATTGATAAAAATAGTTTCACCATAGAACACCTCGGCTTATCGGAAGGGAATAAACAATATATTACCATACAAAGCGATGCAACAGATAATTTCCACAACTTTACAACCATCACTTTGCAAGGCATTGACCTCGGCGATTTTGAATCTATTCCAGCAATTAGAAATTTAAAATTAGATGCGAACATTAATGGAAATGTAACCCTCGCTAATCTTTTTTCTGACCAAATTATTGAGGCCACTATTAGTGCAAACAATTTTCATATTTTAGGACAAGCATTAGGTAATGTAAAAGCGGCTGCTAAAAAAGAAAAAGCCGATGAAAAATTATACCTCAACTTAATGGTGAGAAATGACAAATATAATTTACTAGTAGAAAACAACCCAGAAAACTATGTGTTGATTCCTAAAAAAGGTAAACCCGAATTTAATGTGGATTTGCTAATTAAACAAGGCGACCTTAAATTTATACATGCTTTTGTTGGCGATTTAATTAGCGAAACAGAAGGAAAGGTAAATGGAAAATTAGAAGTAAGGGGCGATGTAAATAAACCGAACTTATACGGACCATTAAATGTATCAGGGAGAACAAAAGTAAATTACCTACAAACGAAATATCACTTTAATGATCAAAAAATAACTTTTGATGAAAAAAAGATAAAATTTGCAGGCGCAACCATCTACGATACTTACCAGAGTTTTGCCAAAGTAAACGGATTTATTGATTTAAACGATTACAAAAATGTTTTAATGGATGTGAAACTTTCTGCCGATGGAATTAAAAATATTGAAAGAGGGCATAAAGGTAAAACACTAGAAGAAATAGCTATTGAAAATGCAAAAAATATATTAAAGGAAAAGAAAAATAATAACCGACGAGATAACAGTAACCGAGATAAAGAAATAGTAGAGGAACCCAATGATTTTTTATTTATGGATACGAAATTTGCCGATAATGAATTGTTTTATGGCATCGCTAAAGGACAAGGTTTTATTACCATAAAAGGCCCGCTTAACCAATTAAAAATGTATGTAAATGCGCAGTCGGGCAAAGGCACTAAAATATTTTTACCCATTTCTTACGATACAGAAGTGTCGCAAGCATCTTTTTATACCTTTATAAATACAGGCGAAAAAGATACCACCGATGCCGTAGATATGAAAGAAAAACTAAAGTTTTCGGGTATTGATATTGACTTTGACTTGGCCCTAACTCCCGATGCAGAAATTCAAATTATTTTTGATTTACAAGCTGGCGATATTATTAAAAGTAGAGGTTATGGCGATATACAAATACAAGTAAAAACCATTGGCGATTTTATTTTTGAGGTATTTGGCCGCTATACCATCGAAAAAGGAAATTATTTATTTACCCTACAAAATGTAGTGAATAAATACTTTATTATTAAAAAAGGAAGTACCATGACTTTTAATGGCGATCCTTATCAAGCACAGCTAGATATTAATTCCTTATATGGGCTGCGTACTTCTCGCCACGATTTGTTTAACAATGCCGAATTATTAAGCCTAGAAAATGAACCCGATTTACGCAAACGAATTCCAATTGATGTAGATTTAAGTTTAAGAGGCTCGCTATTAAATCCAACCGTAAACTTTAATATTCTGCAACCTAATTTTTCTAATTCGAGGGTCGATGATTTAACGAATAATAAAATTAGGACGATGGTGAACAACGATAAAAACGAATTAAATAAACAAATTTTTGGCTTGTTAGTGCTCAACCAATTTATGCCTCCCGAAGAATTTAATTTCGATTTGCGTTCGGGGGTAAATACAACGGTAAGCGAATTATTATCTAACTACGTATCTAATTATTTAAATGATGCCATTCAATTAGATGGCAGCGAAGTAAATGTAAATTGGCGTAATTATAATACCGAAGCAGAATTAGGCGATGGCAGTTCGGCCAACCGCAACGAAATAGGCATGGACTTTAGCCAACGCATGTGGGACGATAGGCTGACCTTTAAAGTAGGAGGAAATGTAGACGTAGGAAACAAAGTATACGCAAGCGAAAACCAAGTAGCAATTGCAGGCGATTTTTTAATAGAATACAGCATTACCCCAGATGGTAAATACAAACTAAAAGCCTTTAACCGCTACGACGACGACATGTTTACAGGCGATTACAACAAAGTAGGCGCAAGTATTTACGTAACCCAAGAGTTTGATAACCTGAAAGAATTAGTAGACAAACGCAAAGCTCAAAAAGAACGCAACCGCCTAAAACGTGCAAGGAAAAAAGCAGAGAAAGAGAAAGAAAAACTAAAGGAAAACGAAAAATTAAATGGCTTATAATGTAGAACGGTCTTTAGCCCGTTTAAAGAATAAATCAAAGCAGACCCTAAAAAAAATAAGGCTGCCGACTTGCGCCGACAGCCCTTCTTGAAACACTGATACGTAAGTACTAGGTACCTACAGTTTTATATTTT
>JAHDBT010000486.1 GCA_020630215.1 Bacteroidota bacterium | reverse complement strand
TTAATTTTATTGAATTATGGAAGGAAAACAAGTAAGATACAGCGATAAAGATTTAAATGAATTTAAAGCTATTATAGAAGAAAAACTGGCCGCCGCTAAAAAAGAGTTAGAGTATGCACGTGACGAAATTAAGCAACTCAACGCAAGTGATACACACACGAAAATTGGCAGCTTTGAAAGTGGTTCTGCTACAAATGAGCGAGAGTATTTAAATAAACAAGCAAGCCGTCAGACACAGTTTATTCGCAACTTAGAATACGCCCTAATGCGTATTGCCAATAAATCTTACGGCGTATGCCGAGAAACGGGCGACTTGATTAACAAAGAACGCTTAAAACTCGTTCCTCATGCTACCCTGAGCATTGCTGCCAAAAAATCTAGGTAGCTTGTTCTAGCACTCAGTAAATATTATTTTTTAACCGTACGCATTTCTTTTTAGTAAGGAATGCGTATTTTTTTTGGGGAGAAAGACACTAATTTTGCACAAATTTGTAGGTATATACGAGATAGTTTTTAGCAAAAAAAAAAAATAATTATGCGTATAAAAATTACGTTTTTTTTTACAATGCTTATTTCATTTGGCAATGAGTTATTAGGTCAAGAATCTAATGGATATTTTTCGATTGGAATTGTTCCAACCTATTTTTTTGATCCAATCACGCCTTCAATAGGCATTGCTTTAGAGAAAAGTTTATACAAAAAAATTAACCTTGAACTTACTTACGGTTATGACCCTAATATAAATTTCCTTAGATGGCAGGAAGACCCAAGCGCCAGACATCACGAATACAAACTGGTTTTCAAATACCTTTTTACAGATAAGAATCTTGATGAATTAGACTTTTATGTTGGGATAGATTATTTTGGAAATTACAAAAAGTATAAGAGCAAGAATGGATTTTTTAAAGAAAATGGATTGTCCTTTAGTTATCAAAGTGCAGATGTTATTAGGAAAGTTAATGGTTCTAGAATACACTTTGGCTTAAAATTATTCAACAAAAGTAACATTGTGTTTGATTTCTTTTCAGGAGTAGGAATTAGATTTGTGAATGTTGGATACACTACCAATAACAGCATTCAAGTTTCAGAGCCATTATACAATAAGAGTTTATTTATTTGGGATAGTGAAGTTGGAACAAGAACCACTTTTGCAATGACCAATGGAATTAAATTAGCTTACAGGTTTTAGGAGTAGTCAAGGATTTAATCGTAACGAAGTGGCTATAGTTAAACAAATGCACCGAAATTCTGCTACTAATTATATTCATATTTATCTAGCAGATGGTATAGAAGGTTTAAAAAGATTTATATTCCAAAAACCACAAAAAAAAAGACGTTTCTACTACACCCAAATGTAGTAAAAACGCCTGCTTCTAAAGTTTTATATACTTAGTTCTTTCTACCTTCTACAAAAGTCTTACTGTTTTAAAGCCGCATTTAAAGCAAAACTATCCACCGCCGTATTGCCAATTGCCCGACCAATAGTTTTCGTTAATTCTATTACGCCTATATTATCGGCACTAATGACGGATTTTGCGGTATCAATGATAGGAGCAGCAAGCGTATCGGTAATTACTTTTCCTAGAGAGCGAGTAAAATCTATCACTCCTAAACTATCCACATTAATTGCTGTTTTGGCAGTATCAAGCACTTGCATTGCTAGGCTATCCTTTTCAAAATAAAAGCTATTAGGAGTTGTATCGTTTACATTAGTACCTACCCAAAACATTACTGCTAAAAAGCTCATCGCAATAGTAGAGTAAGCAGGGTGGCGAAAAGTAAAAATACTCAATATCGCTGCCAACATGGGTTCAAAGCCATTTTTATACACCTGCTTCGGTTCTTTTTGAGCAACCTTAGCCGCTACCTTTAAACGCAAAGCCGCCTGTATAGAAGGTTTAGGCACTAAGCCTGTACATGCTTGCGGGTCCATCACCGCATCCGTTTGTCGAAGCAGTTGTTGGTAAGCTAAAACTTGTTGTTTATCACCAATACAGCTCAATAGCAATTGTTGCTCAGAAACACTCAACTCCTCAAAACTTTTTTCGAGCAGTAAGCCTTCTAATGCTAGCCAATTGCCTTTACCGGTATGTGAATCTATATTTTTCATGATCGATTATTTTCCTTTACTATTTTATAATTTTATTTCGTGGAAACGATGGATACCCTTAAAAAGTAATGGTCGTTTAAAGTTAGGTGCTTAAAAAAACAATCCTAATAAAACCAACTACCAAAATTACCAAGTATCACTTAAAACGGTGAAGCGTAGCGGAACCGTCCTAGTACCAATTACCAACCCCTTACATTAAACTAGGGTTATAAGCTTGCAAACGCTCGGCTAACATCTTAGTCGTATAAAACAACCGAGATTTGACCGTCCCTTCCGAGCATTCCAAAATTTCGCCTATTTCCTTAATAGAAAAATGTTCTTGGTAGCGCAACAAAAACGTGCTGCGTTTAGCCTCGCTCATGCTTTCCAATTGTTCCAACACCAAGCCTTTAAACTGGGAATTGTCTAATTGTCGTTCAATATTAGGCAGCACTACATCGGCTGCAGTTACATTAAAATTGCCAATATATTGTTGTCCGTTTACCCGTACCTTTAAACGTCGGTACTCGTTTTTGCACATATTATGAGCAATGGTAAACAGCCAGGTCGAAAACCGTTTATCCGTATTAAACAATTGTGGTTTTTCAATGACCTTTAAAAACAAGTCCTGCAAAAAATCCTGCGATTTCTCTTGGTCCTTGCCCAACATCCGATAAAAAAAATGCAACAGTCGCTTACTGTAGCGTTCGTACAATTCGTCGAACGCTCGCACATCGCCGTTTTGTAAGCGTTGCATTAATTTTTCGTCTTTTTGTTTTTTATAGTTAATTCCAAACATTTGGTTATTGGCTTGGGTGACAGCGTTGTTACCGCTTTTTAATATAATTGGTCTTTCCTTTAACAAGACCCAAAGAACCCTAATTTAGTTGTAAGAACAAGATAGATTTGTGGAAAAGTATATCCATCCTCCCTTTAAAACCACTTAGTATTACCCCTTAGTTCAGAAGGGGTTCATTATTTTCTGAATTTTTTTCTTTTTTTTCGCTATCTTGGTTTTTATAAGGATAAAACGACCTATTTATGGGTAGCAGGGAGGCTAAACAAGGCAGCAGGGGCAAGCGTCCGCTTGAGCCAAACGGTATTCAAGCGGGTGGCTTGCAAAAGTTTCGATTTCAATTTGCTCTTAGCACACTTCACGAAGTGTCAAGTAAAACTTATAGTGAATGAAACATGCCATAATTTTACTCCCTTAACACACAAACAAATCAACTAAACTAAACAATACACACACCATGAAACACCCCTACTATCAATACCTTATGATATTGTTTTTCCTAGTACTAACCCAAAGTCCAACCCAAGCACAGGAAATCATAATGCCCGATAATATGTACGCCGATTCCACAAATTTGGCCTTCCCCTATGGCGTAACCTCTGGCGACCCATTACCCAATGCCGTTATTATTTGGACACGCATAGCAACACCACCAGTAACCGTACTAAGCATTCCTGTAACCTGGGAAATGGCTTTGAACGAAGATTTTGCCGACATTGTTTTATCGGGTAATTTTGAAACCAACCCTACTAGAGATTGGACTATAAAAGTAGATGCCATAGGATTGCAGCCTTACACCACTTATTATTATAGGTTTGTGGATTCGGAAGGCAATATTTCGCAAACAGGACGCACCAAAACCGCCCCCGAAGCAAATGATAATATAGACGAAATAAAGGTAGCCGTAGCTTCTTGTAGCAGCGTTTACTCAGGTTATTTTAACGCCTACAAACGCATTGCCGAACGCAACGATTTAGACCTCATGATTCATGTAGGAGATTATTTATACGATTTTGTAGATGGTGATGAACAGGTACGAGTGCCAACACCAACACCTACCGTTCCTAACTCTTTAGAGGAATGGAGAGAACGCCACAAATACTATTTGTTAGATCCCGATTTACGAGCCGCCCGACAACAACATCCCTGGATAGTGCTTTGGGATAACCACGATATTAGCCACAACAACCCCGACCTTATTTTAGCGTCTATTCAGGCATTTATGGAGTATGTTCCTGTTAGAGCACCCGACCTTGAAGAACCTAAAAATATTTACCGTTCCTTTAACTACGGCAACTTGCTAGATGTAGTTATCATAGACATTCTGGTACATAGAGATCAAGATATGCAAGGAGATGAATGGAGTGTTTTAGGATTAGAGCAGTATGATTGGTTGTTAAATACCCTAGAAAACTCTGATGCGAAATGGCGGGTAATTGGCAACCAAAAACAAATGGCAGGATGGAATGTAGATGGAGTGCCTGATGTTTTTCCAATAGAGTTTGATGGACCTGTAGCCGACTCTACTAGTTGGGATGGTTATAATGCCGAACGAGTGTTAATTTACGATTTCTTAACCAATAATAATATTAACAACAACCTAGTAGTAACAGGCGATTTACACATCAGCATGGCCAGCGATTTAACTGCTACACCACTAGATACCCTCACCTACAACGAAACAACAGGCGAAGGAAGCGTAGGCGTAGAATTTTTACCTACCAGCATTTCACGCGGCAACCTGGACGAGCAAGGAATATCGCCCGATATTAACGATTTTGTAGTAGACCTAGACAAATTCTACAATCCTAATAGAGTGTATGCCGAATTTATACAACACGGCTACGGATTACTACATATTAAACCCGATAGTGTAATTGCTCAAATATGGTATTCGCCCATTTTAGAAATTAGCGAAGAAGAAATCCTAGGAGTAGAACTAGTAATGCGAGATGCAGAAAACCATTGGGTACATCCTCAAATAAGTACTCAAATTGCCGCCATCGAAAAAGAAAGTGAAGGAATGGAGTTGTATCCCAATCCAACAAAAGATGCATTAAATATTTCATTTAAAGAAAAACTAAATAGCAACTATAATGTAGAAATTTGGTCTTTAGATGGACGCTTATTAATGCAACAAAAAGTAAATAATAACCTAGATAAATTAACCCTCACACTAGGCAATTTGCCCAAAGGAAATTATTATGTACTAATTCATACTGCTACAACAAAAATGGCAAAAAGTTTTGTGAAGGAATAAAGGATGCTTAAATTGTTATTGGGTTTACTTCCTATCTTTCTTGTTCTATGCTTTCAAAATATCGCTTTCTATAAATATTCATTTCTTCCAAAAAGTCATAAACATTGGGGATGTTTAAGTCTTCCATTTTTTGAGAGTAGGTAATAGTTGATTCGTAGTCTGTTTGTTCTGTAATTATGAGGGTATTTTTATTTACAAGTATGGTAACGTCGCTTATTGCTTGCCAGGATTTAAAATCCATATGATTGGGGATTACCGTAATGCCTTGTTCGTTAAGGGTAATTTGTGGCTTTTTGTTATTAAATGGCTCCCAATCTTGTTTGGAGCAGGAATATCCTGTTATTGCTATTATAACGATACCCAATAACTGATTGCCCCAATAAATTGCTAGT
>JAHDBT010000020.1:28450-31900 GCA_020630215.1 Bacteroidota bacterium | reverse complement strand
AAAACTAAACTCCCCGTCCAATACCTTCTTCCAACAAACGAGCAAAGTTGTAAACATCAACAAAGCTATTGTATAAAGGCACAGGCGCAACACGTATTACATTGGGTTTGCGCCAATCGGCAATTACGCCATTAAGGGCGATGTACTCGTAAATTTTGCGGCCGTTTTCTTCCTTGGTTAAAATAGAAAGTTGGCAGCCTCGTTGTTGTGGGTCTTTGGGGGTAATGATGTTAAATAATTCTTCGCCTGCGTGTAGGTTAATATCTTCTAGTAAAAATTCGAGGTAGCCTGTTAGCAACTCGCTTTTTTTGCGGAGATTTTGGATGCCTGCGGCTTCAAAAATTTCGAGGGAGGCTTTGTGGGCGGCCATAGGTAATACCTGTGCATTACTCATTTGCCAACCTGCTGCCCCTGCTTGCGGAATAAAAGTATCGTGCATTTCGAAACGTGTTTTTTCGTCGTTGCCCCACCAGCCAGCAAAACGTTTTAGCTCCAAATTATTACCATGTTTTTCGTGTACAAAAACACCACTCGTACCACCAGGCCCTGAGTTCATATATTTGTACGAACACCATACGGCAAAATCAACTTCCCAATCGTGGAGTTGCATCACCACATTCCCAGCTGCATGAGCGCAATCGAAACCCGCTTTTGCGCCTACCTTGTGGGCGGCTTGGGTAATGGTTTTTAAATCGAAATACTGACCTGTATAGTAGTTTACGCCTCCAAACATTACCAAAGCCAATTCGTCGCCATGTTCCTCAATCGCTGCAACAATATCTTCGGTATGCAAAGTATGTTCGCCTTCCCTTGGTTTGAGTACTACAACCGCCTCATCTGCATTATACCCATGATGCTCCGCTTGGCTGCGTACCGCATAAATATCTGATGGGAAAGCTGGTGATTCGATGAGGATTTTGTAGCGTTGTGGTGTAGGTTGGTAAAAGCTCACCATCATTAAATGGAGATTTACGGTAAGGGCATTCATTATCGCTACTTCGCTGGTATTTGCGCCAACTACTTTTGCCGCAGCTTCGGTTAAAAAATGAGGGTAATAAAACCACGCATTTTTACCATTAAAATGCCCATCAACCCCCAAGTTTTTCCAATCGTTTAGCTCTTGTTGGATATGTGCTTGTGTGGTTTTAGGTTGTAATCCTAGTGAGTTGCCACACAAGTAAATATGCTCCGTTCCTTCTAAAGTAGGAATGTGAAATTGACTGCGATACTCTTTTAAAGGATCGGCTTCGTCCATTTGCTGGGCAAAAGCGAGGGTGCTTTTATAGTCGATTTTTGTTGTAGGTGTTATTGGCTCGTTCATGGATTTTGTGTTGTTGTTGATTAATTGGTCTTGCATACTTAAGAGATAGTTTGCAAGATAAAACTTAATGCTAAAAAACAAAAGTCCGTTAAGCAATTAACTTAACGGACTTTTTATTTTTATTAATTTTAAAGCAGTCAATATTAAAACAGGTGCAGCGAAGCAAAACCGTCAAAATACCAATTACCCAATACTATTTACCATGTACCAGCCTAAGCCTCTACCGCCGCTTCTTCCTTCCACAAGTTACTAAAATTCAGTTTTTCCGAAATTTTACCAGCTAGTTCGCTAATTGGTAAACGCACTTGTTCTAGGGTATCTCTATCACGTAAAGTTACGGCATTGTCTTCTAGCGTTTCAAAATCTACGGTTACGCAAAATGGCGTTCCAATAGCATCTTGACGGCGGTAACGACGACCAATAGAATCTTTTTCGTCGTACTGACATTCGCAAATCCATTTTAAATCGGCAAAAATTTCTCTTGCTTTTTCTGGTAAGCCGCTTTTGCCAACCAATGGTAAAATGGCCACTTTAATAGGTGCTAGTACTGCTGGAATTTTCATTACCACACGAGTAGCCGTACCGCCTTTCGCATCTGGCACTTCCTCCTCTTGTAAGGCATGGCTCAATATGGCTAAAAACATTCTGTCAACGCCAATAGAAGTTTCTACAACGTAAGGCACATAATGTTCTTTCTTTTCCGAATCGAAATATTGCAATTTACGACCAGAGTGTTCTTGATGGCTCTTTAAATCGAAATCGGTACGGGAGTGTATCCCTTCTAATTCTTTAAAGCCAAATGGAAATTGGAATTCTACATCTGCCGCTGCATTAGCATAGTGGGCTAATTTTTCGTGATCGTGAAAGCGCAACTTGGTAGCAGGGAATAAAGTTTTGTGCCATTTTAAGCGAAACTCTTTCCAGTAGTGGTACCATTTCATTTCTTCGCCTGGACTTACAAAAAATTGCATTTCCATTTGTTCAAACTCTCGCATACGGAAAATAAATTGGCGTGCTACAATTTCGTTACGAAACGCCTTTCCAATTTGAGCAATACCAAAGGGTAATTTTTGACGCGTGCTTTTTTGAACATTCAAGAAGTTTACAAAAATCCCTTGTGCTGTTTCTGGACGTAAATACACCGTATTTTCGCCTGTAGCTAATGCACCAAATTGAGTGGAGAACATGAGGTTGAATTGTCGTACATCCGTCCAGTTTCTAGAACCACTTTCGGGGCAAGCAATCTTTAAATCCTCGATAAGGGTTTTAAAACCTTCCATGTCTTCGTTGGTCATTACTTCTACCAAGCGTTTATTAATGGTGTCGTATTTTTCTTGGTTTTGCAACACCCGTCCGTTGGTTTTCTTAAACATCTCCTCATCAAAATCGTCGAAGCGTTTTCTAGCCTTTTCAACTTCTTTATCGATTTTCTTTTCGATTTTGGCGAGGTAGTCTTCTACCAATACATCGGCACGGTAGCGTTTTTTCGAGTCCTTATTATCAATCAAAGGGTCGCTAAATGCGTCAACGTGTCCAGATGCTTTCCAAACAGTAGGATGCATGAAGATAGCAGCATCTAGTCCTACTATATTTTCGTGCATTTGCACCATGGCTTTCCACCAATATTGTTTGATGTTGTTTTTTAACTCTACGCCATAAGGTCCGTAGTCGTACACCGCACTCAAGCCATCGTATATTTCGCTCGATTGGAAGATATACCCGTACTCTTTACAATGCGATACTAATCTTTTAAATAAGTCTTCTTTTTTCATAGTTTGGCAAAGATACATTTTTGTTGTTAGTTTTTCAATAGTTTTTTTGGGGAGTGGTCAGGGGTCAGAACGTTCGCTGCGCTCTCTGCCAGTAGTCAGTTGGTTTTGTAGGGGGTTTATCTTTTAGTTCGCAGTAGCTAGTAGTCAGGGGTGTAGGGCGTTCGCTTTGCTCGCTGCTAGTGGTTAGTTGGTTTTGTAGTTCCTTTTTTAGGTTAGTGATTTTTTTTTATTCGCTATAGATTCTAAACAGAAGTAGATTAACCCGATAAAAATAAAGCCTAAAAATCTAGTAAATGAGGGAATTAGTGTAAACTTAGCTTTTTGTATTGCGCTAATTAATGGTAATTGGCTCAGTGT
>JAHDBT010000020.1:11376-28350 GCA_020630215.1 Bacteroidota bacterium | reverse complement strand
TTGCGCTAATTAATGGTAATTGGCTCAGTGTATTGAGCTAATTAACCCTAATAAACTTTTTATATTGAGCTAATTAGCGTAAATTAGCTCAATAAATCAATGTTTTTTATGGATTATTTACATAGAACTATTAAGCCGTTAATAAAAGAAAGCCTTTTGCCTAATAAAGTAGTCGTGCTTCTTGGGCCGAGAAGAGTAGGAAAAACGGTTTTAATTAGTCAGCTACTAGCAGAAACTACCGAACCTTATTTGCTTTTAAACGGGGAAGATGTTGCTACCTTAGAACTGTTTAAAAGGCGAAGTGTAGCAAATTTTTTACAACTTTTAGATGGGAAATTGCTGTTGGTAATTGATGAGGCTCAAAAAATACCTGATATTGGCAACTCCTTAAAACTGATGATTGATGAAATAAAAGGGCTACGCATTTTAATTACGGGTTCTTCGGCATTTGACGTAGAAAACTATACTGGCGAACCATTAACAGGCCGTAAATTCACCTATAATCTTTATGCTTTATCAGAACAAGAGTATCATTCGCTTTATCCTTTGCAAATTAGAACCGATAAGTTTAGAGAGCGTTTGATTTATGGAAATTATCCAGAGTTACTTCAACTAAACACTACCGCACTTAAAAATAGGTATCTAAACGACTTGGTAACTTCTTATCTTTTAAAAGATATTTTAGCATTTGAAAATATAAAAAACTCAGACAAGATTATTGCGCTATTAAGATTATTAGCTTTTCAAGTTGGCAGTTTGGTTTCTACAACAGAAATTGGGAAACAACTAGGAATGAGTGGCAATACCGTTTCGAAGTACTTGGATTTATTATCGAAAGTATTTATTATTCATAAAGTAGGTGGCTTTAGTCGAAATTTGCGTAAGGAAATAAGCAAAAATAATAGGTGGTATTTTTTTGATAATGGCATTAGAAACATTTTAATTGCCAACATTAACCCAATTGAGTTGCGTAATGATATAGGTCAACTATGGGAAAATTACATTATCAGCGAACGAATTAAATTTCAACAATATTCGGGAATGATTGTCAATAATTATTTTTGGCGAACTTACGATCAACAAGAAATTGATTGGGTGGAAGATCGTGGAGGGAAGTTGCATGGTTATGAGTTTAAATGGAATGAAAACAAAACACCCAAAGCACCTAGAGCTTGGAAAAACAATTATCCAACTGCTGAATTTAAGGTCATTAATCCTAGCAATTATTTGGAATGGCTCCAAGACTAAAAAAAATCTTGTTTAGGTATTTCCATAGGTGTTCTATTAATCTGAACTATTTTTGAAAAAGCTAAAAAACGTTCTAAACTTTCCGTAATTTCGGCTTCCTGACGAAATAAAGAACCAGAAAATCGTCAGCATATAAAACTGGTCACTGCCCCCTGGCTACTGTCCACTAAAAAACAAAAACCATGAGCTTAAAAATAAAAATACTACTCGGCATTCTCCTGCTATTACTATTGATGCAATTTGCTCGTATTGACAAAACCAATCCGCCAGCAGATGCAAGCAAGGACATGATTACGATGATGAAACCGCCTGCGGAAATGGCGACCATGATTAAAAACACCTGCTACGATTGCCACTCTAACCACACCCAATACCCGTGGTACACCAATATTGCACCACTTTCGTGGTGGATAAAAAACCACATCAACCACGGACGAGAACATCTCAATTTTTCTGAGTGGGGTAATTATAGTGCCGATAAAAGGCAGCATAAAATGGAAGAATGCTACGAATGGGTGGAGGAAACTCGAATGCCTATTTTTTCTTATGTAGTGGCGCATCCAGAGGCGAAAATGACGGCGGAGGAGCGGGCGAAAATGGTGAAATGGTTTAAGGCATTTAGTGTGGAAGTAAAATAGTATTTGGAACTTTCTCCCCCCAAATCCCCATTATTATTTTTGGAAAGCTTATTTTAGCCTTTACAATTCAATTATATGGTGACTTTTAGCACTCTCAAAGTCATTAAAATAGAGGATATTTTGCCTCGTCATCAATAAATTATCATTCATTTCTTAATTAGATAAATACAAGAATGTCAATAACAAAAAATGTTTTTCAATTTGTAGCCTTAATACTCGTGGCTTTTACTTTTAGCTCTTGTGGCTACAACAGCATGGTAGAACTAGATGAAAACGTTACCCAGCAATGGGCGCAAGTAGAAAACGTCTATCAGCGTCGTGCTGATTTAATTCCGAATTTAGTGAATACCGTGAAAGGTGCTGCCAATATGGAAAAAGGAATTTTAGAAACAGTTACTAAAGCTCGTGCGCAAGCAACAGGGATTACCATCGATCCTAGCAACCTTACACCAGAAGCGATTCAAAAGTTTCAAGGAGCGCAAGACCAACTAAGCGGCGCACTATCTCGCCTACTTATGACGGTAGAGCGTTATCCCGACCTAAAAAGTATTGCAGGTTTTCGAGATTTGCAATCGCAACTAGAAGGTACAGAAAACCGCATTTCGGTAGAACGGAAAAAATTTAATGAAGCCGTACAAGGCTATAACTCTTACATCAGAAAAATACCGCAAAACTTATTTGCAGGCATCTTTGGCTTTGGCAAAAAAGGCTATTTTGAAGCCGATAAAGGCGCAGATAAAGCACCAGAAATTAATTTTGATTAATTTTGGGTAGGGAGTAGTTGGTAGAGGGTATTGGGTATTTTTAGACATCGCTTTGCGCTGTTGTTATATTAAGGTACTTTGCTTTCTATTTTTAGGCTGCTTGCCATTTTAAACGGACTGAAGTCCGTTCTACAGTAGAACGGACTTCAGTTCGCTTTTCTCCTAAAAGTTTCCCCCAATAAAAAACAAAAAAATACGCCAGCATATAAAACTGACAGCGCAGCGTTCTGACTACTGACAGTAAGCGAAGCGAACGTTCTAACCGCTGACAAAAAAAACGCATTCAATGAAATTAAGTGTTGAAAACTTTTTAACTCCCTTACAACAACAAGATGTTATTTGTGCAATTAAACTAGCAGAGTTACAAACATCTGGAGAGATACGATTGCATATTGAAAACAATTGCCCAGATGAGGATGTGCTTGACCGTGCAGCCCATATCTTTGCCGAACTGGATATGCACGAAACTAAATTGCGTAATGGCGTGTTGTTTTATGTAGCAGTAGAAGAACATCTTTTTGCCATACTAGGCGACATGGGCATTAACTGCTGCGTTGACGAATGCTTTTGGGAAGATGCCAAAGAACTAGTACTTGGCTTTTTTCAACGTGGCGAATATACCAAAGGTTTAGTAGAAGGCATTGCGATGGCTGGCGAAAAACTAAAGGAACATTTTCCTTACCAAAAGGATGATGTCAATGAATTGTCGGACGATATTTCGTTTGGGAATTAAGAAGCTGTCAGGGGTCAGATCGTTCGCTACGCTCTCTGTCAGCAGTCAGTTTATATACTGATGATTTTTCTAGTGACCCGTTTTATAGGCTGACGATTTTTTGCTTACTACTTAGGCCGTTTGCTTTTTATTTAATACCATACAAAAACAACATTTTTGACCTATTTATCTAAACGTTAAAAGTAGTTGACATTAAGCCGGGAGGCTTTATGCCCGTTACGCTCCAGCCGGGAGGCTGGACCGGGCAGCTGGGTCAAGCGTCCCCGCTTGAGCCAAACGGGTTCAAAGCCTCCTGGCTTGTAGCAAAAAGTGTAAACCGCTTGGATAAACATGTCACATTTTTCCTTTTACCAACATCATATCAATATCAATATCAACACAAAGGATACAATCAACAAAATGAACAAATCAATTTTTTCTGCTTCTTCTTCGTCGTATTTATACGCTTTTTTATTTAGCTGCTTGCTTTTTGTAGCAACGGCTCCTTCTCTAATGGCGCAGGCACAAATTCCACAGCCAATGTCGCCGCCTCGATTGGTGAACGACTTTGCCAATATTATTCCTAATCAGTTAGAACCTTTGTTAGAACGCAAATTAGTGCGTTACAACAATACGACCTCTACGCAAGTAACGGTGGTAAGTGTTGCCTCTTTGCATGGCGATGAGCCGTACAGCATTGCTCAATCTATTATGGATACTTGGGGTGTTGGACAAAAAGGGAAAGACAATGGCGTGGTGATTTTAATTGCCCCTAATGAGCGTAAATCTTTTATTTCTACGGGTTATGGCGTGGAAGGTGTACTAACAGATGCTGCCTGTAAACGCATTGTGGATGATTATATGATTCCAGAGTTTAAGCAGGGCAAATACTATGCAGGCGTAGATAGCGGTACGGAGGTGATGTTTAAGCTACTAACTGGCGAATTTACGGCCGACCAAGTAGGGCGTGGTGATGATAGTGGTTTTGATGTGTTTATTGTATTTTTTATTCTGTTTATCATTCTGTTTATTGTACTGCCTGCTATGCAACGTCGTGGTCATACCTATAGTCACGACGGGCGACAAAGACGTGGTGGCGGATTTATGCCTCCCATTATTATTTGGGGCGGTGGCGGCGGCCACGACGATTTCGACGACTTCTCTTCGGGAGGTGGTGTTTTTGGCGGCGGTGGCGGCGGCTTTGGTGGTTTTGGCGGCGGCATGGGCGGCGGCGGTGGCGCTGGTGGGTCTTGGTAGGGAGGTTTGATTTTTGATTCTTGATTTTTTATATGCTGACGCTAGGGGGAATTCATTGAAAATTTAGAATCGAGGATTTAGAATTTAAAAATTTTGATATGCTGACGACTTAGGATTTTTGATTCTTGAAATTTGATTTTTTCCCTAGAATTTATTCTAGGGAAAAAATGTCGGTCATCTCTACGAGATTGCTGAATTTGAGAATTGATTATTATTTGATTTTTTTCCTGCTAACGCTAGGAGGAACTTTATTTAGAATTTTCGATATGCTAACGTTGGGGATTTTTGATTTATATACGAATAACTGAGATGGTGCATTTTGTGCCGTAGGTACAACCTGTTTATAGAAAAACAAATGTAAAATAAACAAGCGCCGTAGGTGCGACCTATTTATAGCAATAGTCCGCTGATTTTTATAAAAATAACTTATTGAAAATCAATTAGTTATTTGTAGGGGCTTTTCTATTTCGATGTTCGGTTAAATCCGAAACAGCCAATTAAATAAAAGGGCTAAATTTTGCCTCCCTTTAAAAAGAACAATCGCCCCTATTTATCAAAGCAGTTTGCATTTTCTAGGCGCAAGCCTCTTGGCTTGCGTCAAAACTTTTAGAGGCTAACTAAGCAGCTCAACAATTAAAGTAAAAAAACTCAACGAAGTATTGTATAGAGTAACCTGTAGGGAAGAACCTAGTGGCTCAGAACCTAAGTTTCTGATAATTAAGTCGCCGTATTTTTTTTCTGCTACAAGGCATTGCGAGGGAGCATAGCCGTAGCTACGTGACCGAGTAATAACGCAGTAGCAGGAAAAAAAGACAAGACTTGGGTTATCAAGAACTTAGGTTTTGAGTCACTAGCGCCGTAGGTGCGACCCATACATTTATTTTTTTTTGTTTCCATCCCTAATCACTAAGTGAATGAGAAAAAATAAACTCCACCACTTTGTTTATTCTTTTTTCCAATCTTGCGTTACAAATACTCGTAATAGCTCGCTATTACTGCGCTTTGTGCCTTATCTTGAAAAAAACAATCGCACACCTTGGTGGAGTTTATTTTTTTCATTTCACTAAGCAAACAATTCGGATTTGATTACTCCAATTTATACTTTCCAATGTGTCCTGTTAAATCTCCACCAAAATATAAATATCCATCCCCTTCTTCGATTGAACTTGCTTCGGAAACTGCTTTGCCAGCCGTATCAAAATAAGTTTTTAATATTTCTCCTTCCTCACTCAGCTGCATAATCATCCCAAACGGTTTGTTTTGTGGTTGTAGCCAAGATGGTAATCCAAAGACCATTTTTTTTAGAAATGGTTGGGGGTGAATTTTATCTAAAGTAGCATCTCTTATAGTAGAAAAGCCCAACCAAAAACTACCATCTTCTCTCCTCGAAATGCCATTAGGAAATCCTGGAAGATTCTCTACAAACACTTCGGTTGTTCCTTGACGTTTTCCTGTTAAGTGGTATTTAAGAACTCTGTATTTGGTTAAATCTACCATTAGCACAAAGCTATCATCCTTTGAAACGGCAACACCATTACCAAAATAAGTGCCATCAATTAAAGTTGTTACTGCTTGCTTTTTAGGGTCGTATTGGTAAAGTCCGCCATCGAGTTTGGTTTCTAAAATAATTTGAACCACATTTTCTAAACTGAAATTTAAATTAGCAGAGGTATTGGTAAAATAAATCATTCCATCACTTGCAATATCCACATCATTAGGAATCAAAAATGGCCTTCCCTTTTCATCTTTACTCGCCAAAACGGTCATTTCTCCTTTGGGACTAATACTTATCAATCCTCGTTCTATATCACAAGCAATTAGGTTGTCGCTGGCATCAAAATGTAATCCTGTAACCCAACTTTGGGTATTGTAAAAAGTGGTAATTGCTCCATGTTTGTCAATTTTTAAAATTCTTCCATCGCTAAAATCAGTTTTAGACGCATGAACTCCGCAATAAAGATTACCTTGTTTATCTACGGCAATATCTTCTGGGCCAAACCATCCTTTTAAATCTATTTTTTGGGTACTTTGTAGCAATTCGTTTTTTGCCAATACTCCTGTAAAAGGTGGCATAGGTGCAGGCTGCCAGCTTAAAGGTTGGATAGCGTAAGATTGAAAGCAAACGAAACCAATAAAGCCGAGCAACAATATAATACTCAATAATTTGATCGTGTTTTTCATAATGTTCGTTTATGATGTTCTTAAAAGAACAAAGGAACAATAATAAAAAACGAGATCCATTGATATTTGTTAAGAAGTTATTTTGCTTTAGACTGCGCTAAGTGAATGAGAAAAAATAAACTCCACCGCTTTGATTATTCTTTTTTCCAATGCGGCGTTGTAAATGCTCGTAATAGCCCGCTATTACTGCGCTTTACGCCTTGCCTTGAAAAAAACAATCGCACATCTTGGTGGAATTTATTTTTTTCATTTCACTAAGTCTTTTCGGATTCGGCTTAATGATTCGGGAGTTATGCCAAGGAAACTGGCGATTTGATGTTGTGGCGTGTTTTGAATAATTTGGGGAGCGTTTGTTGCTAAAAAGTCTAAATACTTTTGTTTAGCCGTTTGTGTTTGCATCACCAACGTTCTTTGCATAATGCATAAATAGTTTTTCTCGGCAAGTATTCGCCCTATTTTTTCCAACTTATGATATCTAGTATAAAGCGCTGTTAATTGATGGTAATTAATGCTTAAAACTTCGCTTTCGGTTATCGTTTCTAGGTATTCTAAGGATGGGGTTTGGGTAATGAGGCTACTGTAAATGGAGATAAATTGATTTTCGCAAGCAAAGTAGGTACTAATTTCTTTTCCATCTTCTAGGTGGTATACCCTTATTAGTCCTTTTTTGATGAAGTAAAGTTTTTTGGCAACCATGCCGATATTAGCAATGAGTGTTTTAGCAGCATATTTTCTAACCTCGACTAATGGCGTTAGCAATTCCCATTCCTCCGCTGTTAAATGGATGATTTTACTAACTGCCTTTTTTAATTCTTCCATACCTTTATAAAACTTGATTTTGTAGGCAAAACTTAAAAACTTAAATGATTTAGATTTTCAATATGCCAGGCTCCCTCCTCCCTTCACCCTCCAAAATAGGGCTATTTTTCGTTGCCTAACGAATAGAGATGGCATTGTTTTATAACAACAAATATCATAAATAGTTTGACTGACTACTTAACATAACCTCCCCAAAATCCATACATCGAGTCTATCCAAATTAAGGCATTTTTTTGCTGACTTGTAAATCAGGAGAAACAAAAAACAACCTCTTACTCCTGATAATACACTCGTTTTACTCGTCCCGAAATTCCCGTCATAATTTCATACGGAATGGTATTTTGCCATTTGGCGAGTTGGTTAATAGGATGTGCTTTTCCAAAAACAATCACCTCATCCCCTTCATTTACATTTTTAATTTTACTTACATCTAACATGCACATATCCATGCATACATTACCAATAATTGGGGCGGCTTTTCCTTTAACCAACATCTTCCCTTTGCCATTGCCCAACTGTCGGCTTAATCCATCGCCATAGCCAATGCCTACTGTTGCAATGGTTGTTTTTCGTTTCGCTTTTCCTAGTCGTCCGTAGCCAATTGTTTCGCCTGCTTTAATGGTTTTAATTTGCGAAATATAAGTTTTAAGCGTGCTTACATTTTGCAGATGAGTGTCCAATACACCTGTGCTATCAATGCCATACAAGCCTAATCCTAAGCGCACCATATCGGTTTCCAGCTCATGGGCAAAACGAATAATGCCTGCCGAATTTAAAATATGATGCATAATTGGGTAACCTAGTCCATCTACTAGTTTTGTATGTAATTCCTTAAACAAAACAATTTGTTCGTAACTAAAATCGTCGTGCTGTTCGTCCTCACTAGCGGCTAAATGTGAAAAAGCAGATACCACTTTTATGTACGGACTATTAATGAGTCGCTTAATTAACTGTGGCAGGTCTTCTTTTTCAAATCCGAGGCGGTGCATACCTGTATCCATTTTTAAATGTACTGGATAAGGAAGGGTAATATTAGTAACTGCCGTTTGTAAAAACTCCAAAAATCGGTTTAGGTGCGATAAGCTATAAATTTCTGGTTCTAGGCGATGCTGCACCATTAAATCGAAACTTTTAGGATTAGGATTCATCACCATAATTGGCAGTGTGATACCTGCATTTCTTAGGGCAATTCCTTCATCCTCGTAGGCAACGGCTAGGTAATCTACTTTGTTAAATTGTAGCACATTGGCAATTTCAAAACTGCCGCTTCCGTAAGAAAGGGCTTTTACCATTATCATAATTTTGGTATCGGCTTTTAGCAGCTTACGGTAGGTACGTAGGTTGTGGCCAATGGCAGTAAGTTCAATTTCTAAAACCGTGCTGTGCGTTTTTTGTGAAAGCGATTTTACAATGCGCTCAAACTCAAAATGACGAGCACCTTTCACCAAAATTGTTTCGTTGCCAAAAGCAATATCGGCATCCAATAAATTTTGGGTGGTTAAGAAAAATTGTGCAGGCGTGCCTTCAAACAGAGCTTTGCAGTTAAACAATTCAATGCCAACACCTAGCAAGCGATTAATCTTTTTACTGCGAATCAGTTCTGCCATTTTTTGACATAATATTTCCGCATCTTCCCCACTTTCCAAAATATCGGAAAGGATAATGGTTTTTTGTTCGTGTTGGTTTTGGTGTTCTAAAAAATCGAGGGCAATAGCCAAGGAGTTAATATCCGAATTATAGGCATCATTAATAATAGTGCAGTTGTTAATCCCTGCTTTTAGTTCTAGGCGCATCGCTACTCTCGAAAGGTGTTTCATGCGAGTAGCAATGGTTGCGAAATCATATTTAAGGTGCAGCATTAGCAGCCAGCAATGAATGGCATTTTCTATAGAAGCCTCATCACTAAAAGGAATTTGAATGCTGATAAGTTCTTTCTTAAATACCGCTTTAATAATCGTAAAAGTTTCTTCCTTATGGATAGAGGTAATTTGTAAATCGGCTTTTTGTTTGCGGGACCAAGTTAGGGTTTCGTAATTATAAATGGTGCGGCTAAAAAGCGTTTTTTCGGTATTTTGCAGGGCGTAAATATAGGCGTGCAACTCTGGATAATCCTTGCAGTAAATAAGCGTTTCGGCATGTTTAAAGAGGCGTAGTTTTTCTTCAATTTTTTGATTGATGTCGTCAAAACCTTCGTCGTGAGCGGGTCCAATATTGGTAAAAATACCAATGCTAGGATGAATAATTGGTTCGATATTGGCCATTTCTTCGGGCTGTGAAATGCCTGCTTCAAAAATACCCATCTGGTGGCTTTTATCCATTTGCCAAACCGATAGCGGCACGCCAACCTGGGAGTTATAACTTTTGGGACTGCGTACAATATGATGGTCGTGCCACAGTAATTGGTAGAGCCATTCTTTAACAATTGTTTTACCATTGCTTCCAGTAACACCAATTACAGGCACTGAAAATTGTTTGCGGTGATGCGCTACCAATTTTTGCAAAGCTTCTACGGCATCGGGTACTAGCACAAAATTAGCATCTTGGTAGGGGGCGGTGCTTTTAGGGGGTTCGGTAACAATAAAACAGCGCACACCTTTTTTGTACAACTCGTCGATGTAGTCGTTGCCATTATGTGTATTGCCTTTAATGGCAAAAAACACCGAGTCTTCAGGGAAACTTACGTTGCGGCTATCAATCAGTAAATGGTTAATTAGGGGATTGCTATGTCGACCTAAAAAACGTCCGTCAATAATTTTTTCTATGTAGGATATGGTTGGCATTGCTTGTCGTATATTTTCTAAAGTTTAACAATGTTTACTATACAGGGATAGTATTTTGTTATAGGACGGGGCAAATATACGGAGAGTTAGGGAATAATGGAGATTGTAGGTTAGAATAGCCCTTGTATTATTGTAGTTTTGCTAAAAAAACAGTTTTTTGCAAAAACAATGTTATATTTTTCCATGAAAGCATGAGTAATGAGTTAGCAAGAAGAATTAGATTTAGGAATTGGTATTTATACCATATCAGAAATAGCAGCTATCTTACGTTTGCCTTATGCTAAGGTAAGGCGATGGTTAAGCTATTGGGAGAAAAAACTTGTCCAAGTTTTTTCGCCTGCTTACTCTTGGAAGATCGAAAATACGAAGGCAGTAGGGTTTAAAACCTTAGTAGAGTTTTATATGTTAGTATTGTTGAGCGATGCAAGTGTAAAAACCAAAGATATTTTTAAGGCGCATCAAGATTTATCTTTTTTCGTTTGTTCTTATTTTCCTTCTCCCATTCTGTAATCACTTCTTGTACCTTAGCAAACGGCATTCCCATAGATTCTGCAATAGTTTTTACCGAAAGTTCTAATTGGTGTAGTCTAATAATTGTTTCTTTTTCCCGAGCTTGTATTTCTTCGTCCCGAGCTTGTATTTTCTGCTCATAAGCATGTATCTTCTGCCTATAAGCTTCTCCTGCCTTTGTTTCCCCTTGTTTGATGCCCCGTTTAATTACCTTGCTGATTGCTATCCTTGTCATTACCCTTCCCTTTATCGGGTTCGTCTTGTTTATCCGTAGGCATGCTTTTATATGGGTTTTTATTGTTTGGAATTAGGGAGTGATAAAGATAATGATTTCATGTCTAAAAACTAATAAAAATGGCATAAATATTACTTTTATTGACCTTTTACTAATATTGCGCGAATTTAACACCTATATCAGCAGCACTTATAGTACTTTTACTAGGAATAATAATGGTCAAATAACGGTAAGCACTTATTTGTTATTAAAAACAAATCTCTCCATATATTTTTATTTCTCTAAAAAAATCACTAGCTTTAAGGGACGGAGAATAAATAAGTGTTTGAATTTGAGAAAATATTTTTGTGCTAGGCAAGGCGGCAAAAACCATATTGCGCCTAATTGTAATAAGCGTTTTGTTAACGTAGAATAGCGCAAAAAGGTGAAATCAAAACGGATAGTTATTTATTTTACGTCTCTAAACATAACCTAAAGCCTTTCTTTTTTTTAGTTACTCCCCTTCATTTTTTTTACAAAACTCTTTATCCTAACACATCATGCATTTAACCGCAATAGCGAATGCTTGCATTTAATTCTAAAACACACATTTCACCTAATTAACACCAAAAAAATAGTATTATGAGGAAACAATTTTTACTGATTCCCCTTTTTTTCTTTTGCCTAACACTCTCGCCTTCCCTAGCATGGGCGCAAGGAACCGTTAGCGGCAATATTACCGATGCCGACAATGGCGATGCACTACCTGGCGTAAATGTAGTTATTAAAGAAGCCCCTTCGGTCGGGACTATTACCGACTTTGATGGTAACTATACCATCGAACTAAAAGAAGGATGGACAACCTTGGTATTTTCTTACGTAGGTTACGAAGATATTGAAGAAGTGATAAATGGACGGAGTACCATTAATATAAAATTAAGTGAAGCTGCTGTTGGCTTAGACCAAGTGATTGTAAGCGCTTCTAAACGAAAAGAAAAAATATTAAATGCGCCTGCTTCCGTAAGTGTAATTAGTGCCTCTAAAATTCAAAATCAAGCCTCCTTAACCGTTATCGACAACCTCAAAAAAACACCTGGGGTAGATATTATGTCAACGGGTTTGGTAAGTGCCAATGTAAACCTGCGGGGCTTTAATGGCATTTTTGATGGCGAGCTTTTAACCATGGTCGATAACCGTATTGGTAGAGTTCCTTCCCTAAAAGTAAACGCCTTTCAACTCATCCCTGGTAATAATTTCGACATCGAAAAAATGGAAGTGGTACGTGGACCTGGTTCGGCACTATACGGACCAAATGCAGCAGGAGGCGTACTACACATGATTACCAAATCGCCCCTTGATATTGACGGCAAGCAAGAAACAAGTGTGGCCATGACAACAGGCTTCCGCAATATTATTATAGACGGACCCGAAGGAGCCGACTTTAGTAAAGGCGATATGCGAATGACTTTTAAACCTACTTTTAGAACGGCTATTAAGTTGAGTGATAAGGTCGCTTTTAAAATTTCGGGTAAATATTTAACCGGCCACGATTGGGAAAACTACGACACCCGAGAACCCGTAATTGGACAGCCAATGGCTTTTGGTACAGTACAAAACGGACAAGTGTGGCAAAAAGATAATTCGAGAGGAATAGAAAGTTTTGACCGTGATTTTCGCATTGTAAATTACAATGGCGATGCTCGTTTAGATTTTCGTCCTACTAAAGATACCGAACTGGTTTTTGCTAGTGGATTGAGTAGTACCCAAAACCTAGAACTTTCTGGACTAGGAGCTTCGCAAAGTTCGGGCTGGCAATATTGGTATGCACAAAGCCGCTTCCGTTGGAAAGACTTTTTTGTGCAGTATTTTGTAAACTCTAGCGATGCAGGTAACTCTACCTATCTTATTCCACAAGGTACCAATCCAAACGACACCATTCAGGCGCAGTTGTTAATTGATAAATCGAAATTGCATGTAGTGCAATTACAGCACAAATACGACCCATTAAGAAACCTACAGTTTATTTATGGATTAGATGCTTTGATGACCCGACCAAATACGGAAGGAACTATTAATGGACGTTTTGAAGACCAAGATAATGTAAACCAATATGGCGGTTATTTACAAGGCGAATGGGAAATAAACGACCAATTTAAAGTGGTAGCCGCTGGACGAGTAGATTACCACGATGTAATTGAAGAAACACAAATTTCTCCTCGTGCAGCATTGGTGTACAAACCCTCGCCACAACATACCGTAAGAGCTACTTATAACAAAGCCTTTGCAACACCAAGTACCCTTAGCCTATCGCTCGATTTAGCCAACGGTATTCACCCATTATGGAATGGACAACAAAATCCACTTAACCCACAAGGCGTACTTATGAATATTAGAGGTATCGGAAATCCCGTAGGTTATGGTTATGCAACCGACGCTGAATCGGGCGATTTGTTATACACCAATTTTTGGGATGGACAACAATACACTTTAGCCAATAACACCAATAATAACCATGTGTATTTTAAAAACATTATTGATGTAGTAACCGCACAATTACAAGCAGAATCTCCCGAAAGTATAAGGGATCAAGTGCCTGGTATTGTAGAAATAATTTTCTTAAATATTTGGGGAGCAGATGGCTCGATTCAGAATGCCGATTTAGCAGCTATAGATTTTCTTGAGTTTTTAGAAACAGGCGATCACGAAGGTTCACTATGGGAAGAAACAGGCAGTTTAGAAAATGTAAAAGGCGTAGAAAGCCAAAAAAGCGAAACAACAGAAACCTATGAGTTAGGTTATAAAGGGATGTTTCAAAGCAAATTGTTTTTAACCGTTGATGCTTACTACACCATCAAGAAAAATCGTAGAAGTGGCTTATTAAATCACAGCCCTTTTGTTACATTTAACCCTGCTGATTTAGGAGTCGCACTAGGAGAAGATAGCGGAGGCAATCTATTACATGATAACCTAGCAATTGCCGAAGGCTTGGTCGATTTTTTTACAGATGGCGAATCTTCTTTATGGGAGCTTTTTGAAAACAATGAAGAGTATGTAGTAGATGCAAATGAAAATGCTTACGAGGAATTGGTAAAAATTATTCAAGATGCCAATGCACAATTAGGCGTAGGCGTAGTAACTCCTACTAACGACAAGGTAGGCAACGATATGATTTTGACCTACATTAACCAAGGCGATGTAAGTATTTGGGGAGCAGATTTTGGCTTTACCTATTTAGTCAACAAAAACATTCAGGTTGGCGGTGCGTACTCGTTTGTTAATAAAAACGAAATTGAAGTATCGACAGGTGGTACGGTAAAATTAAATGCCCCTAAAAATAAATTTTCTTTAAGCTACGACCATCTATTTGAAAACAGCGGTATTGGTTATGGGTTAAATTACCGTTGGTACGAAGGTTTCCCGGCACAATCGGCTGTATATGTTGGTGATGTAGAAACCTACTATACCTTAGATGGAAAAGTATTTTACCGCCCTAAAAACTTAGAAGGTTTTCAAGCAACCATAGATGTAAACAATTTACTAGGACGGGAGTACCGCAGTTTCCCTGGCACACCCAGAATTGGACGCATGGCATTTTTAAAATTGGCTTATACTATTAAATAGACCTAATTTACTAGGGAGTCTTCAAATTCCGTTTTTAAATGGTCAAATTCTTCAATAGCTGAATTGCTTTTACCTGCTGGTGAAAAAGGCTTATTGAAATGAAAAAAAGGAAATGTAAAATTTAGGACTTCCCATATAACTGGAGCTAAGTGGTCTGTCAAGTCAATTATGTTAGTTGTTTTGGCGATTTTTGCTCCCTAGCGGCGTTGCAAATACTCGCCGTAGCTTAGGCTAGGCCTGCGTTTTGCGCCTTGCTAAGAAACAAAACTCACTCAAAAGCAACTTAACACTATTAACTTGACAAACCACTAAGGGACGGAGAATAAATAAGGTTTAAAATACCATTACCAGTGCTGCAATTTTTAACTTTTAGATACCCAAAATGGTTTACGAAGTATCTAAAGTTAAAGATTTGCAGCACTTTTTTTTAGGGCGGATTTTATGACCGATTACTAATTTCCCCAAAACTTTGCTTATATTAAAGCCCCTTACGTATAAAGGCAAAACGTAGCCGTCCCAATACCATGTACCAATTACCTCTACCCAAAACAAAACCATGTCGGAAAAAAAAGATAAGAAAACGGTTAAGTCTAAGAAAAAAAAGAAAGCCAAAACAATTAAAGTCGGAGCTTTCGATAAACTAAGCGTGCAGGAATGCCACCTCATTTACCCTGCTCTGCTCGAAAATGCAGAACGGCATGTTAAAGCTGCCATTGCCATTTCAGAAATTAAGGAGTACGGAATTGCCAATGCCCATTTAATTATGGCTGCCGATGAGTATGTAAAAGCTCTATCGGTTTACTTAGCAGGCTGGGGCTTGCCTGTTGCTCGCATTAAAACCCTTACCAATTATTTTGCCGAACAAGAAGAAGGCTATGCCGTGTCGCCAGGAGTGGTAATTATGGGCAATTTTATTAGAACGCTGTATACCGTTTTCGACCAGTTTAGTAAATCCATAACGCAACTAAGCCCTAGCGAACTTACCAAAATTTTCAGCAAAGATTTATCGCCTATTAGCATGGTCAAAAAATCAACGCAGTATGTTGATTGGTGGCAGCAATCTAAAGTACGTAAAGACAATGGCTTGTATGTAACCTACAATGTAGAACTCGCAACCCCCAAAGACATCACCGCCAAAGATTACGCTTTCTCCCTCACCATGATTAAAGACATCCACGAAAATTGTTTTGGCGTAATTGAGTTCACCAAAAAAATTCCAAAAAAACGCCGAGAACAATTTTTCAACTGGATTAAAAACTATTTTGAACCCTTTATTCAACGATTAAACAAATTTCCATTTAATTGGAAACTTTAATATCAAGCCAAGAGGCTGAAACAGATAGCAGGGTCAAGCTTCCTCGCTTGAGCCAAACGGTACTCAAGCCTCTCGGCTTGTAGCACAAAATGCAAACTGCTTCGATAAGCATGTCGAAGTTTTAGTTTTTTTTTTTGGGGGGGGGCATGTCCATACTAACTACCCAATACCAAGTACTAACTACCAATTACTTCCCCTTCTTTTTTCGTCCTTTATCTTCTACATAAGTTTGTGCATTTTCCGAAGGTTTTGTTTTGGAAATGTCTTTGACTGTAGGAGTAATAGCACCTGCACTTTGCGCTGTTTTTTGCGTACCTTTTACTTTTAAATTTACCGAATCACAATCTTTTAAGCTGCCTCTTAATACAATTTGTTTGCCGCCATGTTCGTCAAAAATAGCAATAGCAGCCGTATTTGGTGGCTTGCGTCCTTCATTGTGTGCATAAAAAATAAGATGGTTGGCATCTCCATCTTTTAGACGAGTTTTTATAATTGTTTTTTTGCTTTTTAATGCATGTTCTTTTAGCAGCCATTCGCCATTTAAAAACAATGATATCGTATCGCCATCCTCTACTTCTTCATCCCATACTTTTATCACAATATCATTATCCGTAAAATACATACGCTTGCCAGTACGTACACGGCGGTCGCCAATGCGGTTAGGCATATTACGAGCATTGTATTGCAATTGCATGGTATCTAATATATCGCTAGTGTTGGTAGGTTTATGGTAAACAATAGCTGTTTCTTCTTCCTTTTTAGGTTTAATTGCTTTTGTAGGTGCTGCGAGCTTAGGAGGAGGAGGTGGTTTTACTTCCACAATTGGTGCTGGTTGGGATTGCGGCTTTGGCGCAGGAGGTGGTGGTGGAGGTGGTAGTAGTTCTGCAATTGGTTTAGGTTTGGGGTCGTCGTTTT
>JAHDBT010000020.1:0-11276 GCA_020630215.1 Bacteroidota bacterium | reverse complement strand
GGTGGTGGAGGTGGTAGTAGTTCTGCAATTGGTTTAGGTTTGGGGTCGTCGTTTTGCCATACTAAAGGCTTGCTACTAGCCATTTTTAATGGTGGTACAGCAGGGTCGGTAGAGATGTACTCAGAAGCAAATGGGAGGTAGCGTTTTATACTACATCCGTTTTCATCCGTTGCCATTACAAAAGCAATTTTTGCTACTGGACCATTAGCATTTTTCACCAATTGGTCAACATCTACGTTGTCGTCTTCTAGCGCATAACTTACGCTTCCTCTATCGTCAAAATCGAGGTGATAACTACATACGCCAATTCTGGGAGTACCTTTTACAATTGCATAACCATTTTCATAAGTATAGTTGCCCGAACCTCCACTTGCTTTGGCTTCCCAACCAAAATCCATATTGCCTCCTATTGGGCGAGCAAAAGGTATTTTCATCGAGTCGGGTTCTTGTATATTCACTGTTTTTACTAGGGAGTTAGCAGCCGCATCACTCACCGTAACCGTATAAGTGCCAGCCCGCAAGCCCGATACTTCGGCCGCTCTACTACCTGTTGACCATACAAACTTATATTTTCCTTTTCCACCTTTTGGCAACACGCTTGCTGTTCCTGCCGAACCTGCACATTGCGGATCGCTAATGCTAATTTCGGCTCGCAAGTCGGTTTTACTTTGTGCTAATACGGATACTGCATTAAAGCTTATGCCAATGAATAAGGCAAGTAAGCAACAAAAAAAGTGTGCTGATAAAACAGCATGGCTGCGGTTAAATGAAGCAACCGCAAAACGAAATAAAACGGTGGAATTTATCATGCGTGTAAATTATAATGGTGCTTATATCTGCAAAAAAATATAAAATACCTGTAACTAAAATGGCAGTGTTATCGTTAGGACAATGTTATTAATCAAAATTATTTCACCCTAAAAATCCTAGTATTATGACTATTATTTTTGAAGCTTGTTTAAGCTATCGTATACAAACAACCCAATTAATTTGGCTTGTAATATTGAGTATTGGAATGAGTGCCTCGGTATTTGCTCAACCTAATATTGGCGGCGTGCCATTTAGTTATCAAAATACTCTTAGCGATATAAAAAAGGTACCTGTAAAACCATTACCCGTTTTAAATATCGACAGTATTCAGGCAGCAGCGGCTACGCACAATGCAACGTCAAAACAAAGAGGTCGTGCAGCACGGGCTAATGGGAAAGCCGTAAAAGTTCCCTACAATTTATTGACCGATGGTGTATGCGATCAACTAGATAATGGCGATTGTGTTTGGAGGCTGGGCATTGATGCACAACAATACGAACGTATCACATTTCATTTTGAAGATTTTTATCTGCCCGAAGGAGCAACGCTTTATGTATACAATAAAGAAAGCGGCGCACAAATAGGCGGATATACGCATCAAAACAACAAAGCATCAGGTCGATTTAGTACCCATCCTATTCAAGGTGGCATAGTATATTTAGAATATTACGAGCCACAAACAGTAGCCAAAGAGGGTAATATGAATATCTTAATGATTGGTTGCCATTTTAAATAGCCAATAAAACAAGGAGGAGCGTATGAGTTTTGTAGCATTGGATGCTTCAGGATAATGAATGGTTAAAGTTTTCGACTTTAGGCAAAGCGTAAAGTTCAATACTGTTGAGGATAACTGTTTGAAGGAAATTTTGACATGTTTATCTAATCCGTTTACACTTAGTATTTGGTAGAGGGTAGATAGTACTTGGTATTGGGAAGGTTCCGCTTCGCTACACCGTTTTAAAAGTGTTCCGTACTTTTCCTCTTATATAAATATGTCAAAATTTTAAACTTAAAACCACTTAAATATTACGCTAACCATCCGTATATTATTATAACGATAATAATGCCAATAAGGTACATTTTATCTATAAGCTACAAGTACTTTTCTGTAAAAAAAATTCCATTATAATGTAAAAAAGCACCAAGCTTGCATATAAGCTTGGTGCTTTTTGTTTAGTATTCTTGACAGATCACTTTGGTTAGGTAGCTTATTAATTACCTATTCCTTTACTTCATTATTCTTCTTCTATCAAGTTCTCGTTGGTATTTACGGGCGTTAATATTGTGTTCTCTTAAAGTAGTTGCAAAATTATGCGTCCCCGAAAAATCTTCTTTGGCGCAAAAATACATGAATTTGTGCGACTCGGCATTTAACACGGCATTAATGGCTGTTTTAGCAGGAATACGAATAGGCCCTGGTGGCAGCCCTGTATTTTTATAGGTATTGTAGGGCGATTCTATTTCGAGGTGTTTATTAAGGATGCGTTTGATGGTAAAATCGCCAATAGCAAACTTTAAGGTAGGGTCGGCTTGCAAGGCCCAATCTTTATAAATTCGATTTAGGTAAACGCCTGCCATGCGAGGCATTTCACCTACATTGGCGGTTTCTTCTTCTAAGATAGATGCTAGGGTGATGACCTCAAATGGACTTAGTTTTTTTGCTTCGGCTTTTTTTGTTCGTTCCTCATTCCAAAAGCGTTTGTATTCTTTTAGCATTCTATTAAAAAACTGCTTGCTGCTCGTATTCCAATTAAACTCGTACGTATCTGCCATAAAAATGGCGATTACGTTTTCGGGGGTTAACTCGTGGCTTTTAAGCAGCGCAGTATCTGCTAGTAAAGTAGCAAAGGAAAGCGAGTCGGCTTCTAGCACCGTGTCGATACGTGCTACGAGTTGGTCTTTGGTGCGTATATTATGGATGGCTAATTTGTAGGGCGTTTGTGTGCCTGTCCGTAATAATGTAACCAATTCTCGGTTATTCATTTTAGGTGGAATTAAATACCTCCCAGGATATACTTTATTAGGATAATTCATTTTGGTAGCCACCCAATCAAAAGTACCTTTATTTTTTAGTATTTTGTTGGTGGTTAACGAATCTACTACCTGACTGTACGTAGCGTTGGTAGGAATAAACAACTCCATTGGCTTTTCGGCCGTTACTACATTAGGCGCAAATATTTGTTGGTACACAAAGTACCCTACAATAGCTCCAGCTATAGTGCCTAGTAAAAGCAGGATGGCTAGTATTTTTAATATCTTTTTCAACATTCTTGTTTTTATTGCGAAATTGATACAAGCTTGAATTATTAGTTTGCAAGAACCATAAAAAAACACTTGCATTTAAGCATATTGGTGCAAATTTCGCTTTTTCTGTTTAACTTGCCTTGCAAATAACGTTATATTCTTGAAAAATGGAAAAATATTTATGCCATAACGGTGAATTTATAAATGCTACACAGCCTTTTGTTGATGCTCAAAACCGCAGTTTTAAGTATGGCGATGGGCTTTTTGAAACCATGGTACTGTTTAATGGAGTAGTACCTTTTTTAGCACAACACTACCAAAGGCTTACCCAGAGCATGGAATTATTACAGCTAACTATTCCTAGCGAATGGAACTTAGCTTACCTACAAGTGTATATAAACGAACTTTTAAAACTACATCCAAAGGTTTTAAACGGGCGTATTCGCTTAATGGTTTACAGGGCAGCTGGCGGGCACTATACGCCTAGCAGCAATCAAATAAACTGGCTACTTTCTTTTAGTCCGCTTAAAAATCATTGTTTTTTACTAAACGAAAAAGGGCTAAAGATAGCGGTATATCCCGACTTGCAAAAGCCAATGAGTGCTATTAGCCATTTAAAAACCAATAATGCTCTGTTGTATACCTTGGCAGGTTTATACGCCCAAAAACAAGGTTTAGACGACTGTTTAATTCTTAATAACAAACAACATATTGCGGAGGCAATTAGCAGCAATATTTGTGTGGTAAAACGCAATTGTTTATTAATACCCCCTGTAAGTGACGGAGGCGTAGCAGGCATTATGGTAGCACAAATTAAACAATATGCCGCGAGCTTGTTTGTGCCAGTTATTAGCACATCTATTAGCCCTTACAGCTTAGAAAACGCCAACGAAATATGGCTAACCAATGCCGTAAAAGGCATACAATGGGTAGGCAATTACAAAGGGCTGGCCTATAGCAATCGCCTGGCACAAAAGTTTGTAGAAAAATTAAATGAACAAGTTTTTACTCACCATAAAACGCTTCCACCAGTTTTTAATTGATTAATTTGATAATTTTTTTAGACCATACACTATGATAAAAATGAACCATAAGATTTTAAATAACTTAGCAACAAGTATTTTTTGCTTGGCACTCCTGCTAATGGTTTTACAAAGTTGCAGAAAAACAACCGAAGACCCAAACCTTAGCTTTCAGGATGTGGTAATTAATGAACTCGTAGCTTCTAACGATAGTACTAGCGGCATTAGCGACCCGGCAGGCAGTTTCCCAGATTGGTTTGAATTGTATAACAATACCAATGACGAAGTAGATTTGTCGGGCTTTTATTTAAGCGATAAATACGATAATATTACGAAATGGCAATTTCCCGATAATACTTTTATTGCTGCCAATGGCTACCTAACTATTTGGGCCGATGGAGATGAAGACGAAGAAGGATTACATACCTCCTTTAAACTGTCTTCGGGTGGCGAACATTTAATTCTATCTACTAGTGCCGAACTTGCGTTAGATTCTTTAACGTTCGACATTTTACCTACCAATGTAAGTTTTGCCCGTATTCCTAACGGAACAGGTAACTTTGTTGCAAGTCCTTCTACTTTTAATGCAAGCAATGACTAATACTGGCACTAGTACTAGTACCCCTTTTACAATTATACTGCTAGTAGGACTTTATACCGTTTTAAGTTTTTTAATCATTGGCAAAACATACTGTGATAAGCATGGGTATTTATCGCCAGATGCAGCTAGTTATTTAGCCTTAGCCGATAACATAGTGGATGGTAAAGGTTTTTATGTTCGAGATTATTTAGATCAAGATGGATTTACGTATGCCTCGAAGTGGCCTGTTGGTTATGCTTGTTTAATTTCAGGCGCAATTGCTAGTAGCAATTTATCTAGTAGGTGGGCTTCTAAGTTGGTAAACCTTTTGCTTATTGCGCTTTCTTTTTTGTTATTGTATTGCCTATTTAAACAGGATGCGTGGTTGTATGCCCTCCTATTTTTTAATGGTGCTTTGTTAGAACTGCATACGCATACTTGGTCGGAAGTGCCTTTTATTTTTGGATTACTGTGGTATGCTTTTGCCATGTACAAATGGGATAGCAGCAATAAAAAACGTTGGTTATTACACCTTACAGCCGCTGGCATCTGGCTGTTTTTATCGCGCTATATTGGTGCTTTTATTGTAATAACTACGGTGGCATTTGTGGCATTTTATGTAGAAAAAAAACAGTATAAAAAAGCAAGCTATTTACTAGGAGTAGCTACTATTATTAGCCTGTTTGTAATAGCGTATTTGCACAATAATAACTTACACACTAGCTATGGAACTGGCATGATGCGGCATAATGCACATGAAAGCAGTTTTATTTTATTAAAATATTTATTTGGCAATCAAATATTTGAATTTAACTTTGTAGCGATAAACGATGACCAATTTTGGATATTTATTGGCACCTCTTTTTTACAACTGCTACTGGTTGTACCACTTATTATTTTATTAAAACAACATTTTGCTAGTATAAAAATGGTGGTCTTAAAAGCACTTCAAAATAAAATAGTGCTTATTTTTTTAGTAGTAGGCAGCAGTTATTGGTTAGCTATAGTAGGCTTGCGATGGTTTAAATTGTTTGCAATGTTTAGCTATCGTACCTTATCGCCTGCTACCTTTATGTTTTATATTGCATTGCTAACCGCCCTACTAAGCCTTAATATTAAGGAAGTAATGCGCCCTTACTTATCTGTTACCCTAAGTATTTTAGCAAGTATCTCTATTGTTGTAAATGGTCCCGATTGGAACAATCCTTTAAAATACAATACCTACATTTCGCAAGTAACGGCACGTTATACGCCTTTGCCTACACACAGTCTTATTGCTTTTGGCAATTACCACATTAAATACTTATTTCCTCATTTTTCCGAAACGCTCCCTCAGTATTTAGCGGCTTATCACGAGTCTGAATCGCCTACGCTTAAACAAGAAAAAATGAACGATTTCCTAGTGCGATTACAAGCAAGTAATGCCCAACATATTTTTATAGCAGTAGATGAACGCCTAAAACCATTTCATCAATACCATGAGTCGATTTACACGTTTATGAAAACCCATAAAGGAGAAGGTTTTTACCAAGTAAAATAGATGTTAGCACATGTTATTTGGTACTTGGTAAAAATAAAACCCAAGTTCCAGCATCCATATCAATCTACTGCTTCTCCGCTTTATCTGCTACAATTCGTTTTTCTTGATTGGCAATTTGCCATGCAGTATGAAAAACCAATCTTGCACGGTTCTGTAAAACCTCATATTCAATTTTATCTGGGGTATCACTTGTTTGGTGATAATCGGCGTGTGTGCCATTAAAATAAAAAATAATGGGAATATTATTTTTGGCAAAGTTGTAATGGTCCGAACGGTAGTAAAAACGGTTGGGGTCGTTGTCGTCGTTGTATTTATAATCGAGTTCTAGTTGCGTATATTTTTTATTGCTTCGTTCGTTAATTTCGTGCAATTCGGTACTTAGTTTATCAGAGCCAATTACATACACATAGTTGCCATTATCGTGTAAATCGTCAATGCGCCCCACCATGTCTAAGTTTAAGTTAACCACCGTATTTTTTAGTGGAAACTGCGGTGCTACATCCGTGTAATATTTAGAACCTAAGAGTCCTTTTTCCTCTGCGGTTACGGGCATAATTAACACACTTCTTTTAGGTCCATTACCTTCTTCTTTTGCTTTAGCAAAAGCCTCCGCTATTTCTAGCACTGATACGGTTCCCGAACCGTCGTCGTCAGCTCCATAGTATATTTGTTCTCCTTTTACACCTAAATGGTCGTAGTGTGCGGTAATAATCACTAATTCATCTTTTAATTTAGGGTCGCTGCCTTTTATGTATCCTAGTAGGTTGTACGAAGTAATATCGTCGCCTTCTAAATCAAGATTTATTTTTGTTTTAGTTGTTGTTTTTACTTTTTTACTCTTTCCTTTTTTATCAATTTTTGATTGTAATTTTTTTAACGAGTTGCGTCTTTTCTTCCCTAATATTTTTTGTGCCATTTCGATGCTAATATAAATGGTATTGGTACTACCTGCGGCATCGGCCAACGCTTTTACCTGCATACCACTTGCACTAACATAAGGGCCAAAACGACGTGCTTGTGTTTCCACATTTTGGGTTACAATTAACAAAGTTTTCACCCCTTTTTCTCTAGCAACTTCAATTTTCTTTCTCCAGTTAGACGACCATTCGGATGGTTCATCATCACCAGAAATGTAGTATTTCCCATTTTTTTTCATGGGTTCGCTGGCCAATACCATTACCGTTTTTCCTTTTACTTTTGCTCCCTTGTAATCGTTGTACTTAGGGTCGTCAATGCCATAACCTAAAAACAGCACTTCGTCAGTTGTATAATCGGCCCTACTCGAACCACGTACAAAAGCATAAAAATCTTTTAAAAAGGTGTAGGTTTTATCTTTAATCTTAATGGTTGGTTCGCCCCACTTTTGGGTTGTTAGTTCTACTTTTTGTCGATATGGTTTACTACCGTCGCCAATAGGGGGCATCTTTAAATCCTCAAAATGTTTGGTAATATATTTAGCTGCTTTTTCCTGTCCTTTTTGTCCCGTACCTCTCCCTTCATACTCATCGCCTGCCAAAATCATCAAGTGTTTTCTTAGGTCTTCGGCAGTAATGGTTGCTGCATATTTTTGCGATAAATCGGCTTCCAGATCTGCTCTTTTTTTACTCATCGGGTTAGGGGCAATCACCTTTATTTTATCTCCGTTTTGGGCAGTAGGCATTTTATCTTTCAACTGCTGTGCTTGCACCTCTGGCGTTATAAAAATTCCTATTCCTAGTAAAACGCAGATTAAGGCATAAACAAACAGCTTGAGTATCTTTTTCATCAGTAAATGTATTTGGTGGTCAAATAAAACATACGTGTATAGGGGTATAAGTACCTATATTCAAATAATCGGCACTTTTAACAGGCTTTTTTTCCGCTATCCGTCGTTGGAAATACTCGCCGTAGCGATGCTATGACTACGTTTTCCGCCTAGTCTAGCGAAAAAAAATCTATTGTGAAAATGGTGTCGATTATTTAAACACAGGTACTTACAACACGCAAAAATAGCATTATTCTTTATCTATTAACGAAAGTATTGCAGGAAAAATTAGTTGGTACGGAGATTAAATCTTACGGAATGGTGAAATGGCTTTATTATTATATGGCTAAATGCCTTTATTGTTATTGCGGATAAATGCCTTTATTGCTGGATATTTACAAAACAATTAACAGGTTATTTTATCAACTCTACGGGCATGTCTTCCACCTTCAAATGGCGTATTTAAAAATTGCTGTACCATTTGCAAAACCAGATCGCTGCTAACAAAACGGGCAGGAATACACAATACATTGGCATTGTTGTGTTGCCGAGCTAATTGTGCTAGTTCGGATTGCCAAGCAATGGCGGCACGAATGTTTTGGTGTTTATTAGCAGTAATTGCTACGCCATTTGCGCTGCCACATACTAAAAAACCTGTATCGGCTTCTTGGTCTTCGATGGCAGTTGCTAGTGGATGTACATAGTCGGGATAATCTACAGATTCGAGAGAATGCGTACCAAAATCGAGCACTGCAAAGCCTTGGTCCTGTAAGTATTCTTTGATGATTTCTTTGTATTCAAAACCTGCATGGTCGGACCCTATGGCGATTGTTTTTTGCATGGTTAATTATTTAGGGTTTCTATTAGTCGTTTAAGATTTCCTTCTAACAACGATACGATAAAGTCGGTAGGAAAATTCTGCGAATGGTTATTTTTACATTTAAGGCAAAGTACAAAAATAAATTTGCCTAACTGGAGCTATCCTTTATCTTCCCCTCCCCCATTCGCTTTAAATAAAAATTCTTTTTCTTCTTTGCTAAGGCTATCGTAGCCCGACTCCGAAATTTTATCTAAAATGGCATCTATTTTAGCTTGGTATTCGTCACTATTTTTACGAGAACGACTTCCTCCTGTTCCTTGGCGACTCGCTTTTTCCTTTTTGTAGGCTACTCTTGGTCCAGTGTTATTAGGTTGTACCATTGTTGTAAGCGTATCGGCTACGCTATTAAATCCTTTCGACCAATCGCTGCCAGCACCTAATTGTTTAATAAAGAAAAAGCCGAGCAATGCGCCGCCTAAATGCGCTAGGTGTCCGCCTGAGTTATCGAGGTTTCCAATACCTACTAAATCTAAAACCAAAAACAATAAGGCGATGTATTTTAACTTAACAGGCCCAACAATAGGAATAAGGATGGCATAATTAGGACGGAAAGTTACGGCTGCCATCATAATGGCCATTACCCCTGCCGATGCACCTAACATCAATCCTTTTTCGGCTGCACCTTCTACTACAAAGGCAGGAAATAAGTTAAACGAAACCACATACACTAAAGCGCCTATTAAACCGCCATACATGTAAATGGGTAAAATTTTTCGATTGCCTGTGAACTCGTATAATATTTTACCAAAAATGTAAAACACAATCATATTGAAGAAGATGTGTCCAAAATCGGCATGAAAAAACATGTAGGTAATGAGCGACCACGGCTGTAGTGCTAGTTTAGAAAATTTGGCGGGTACCATAAAAAAGCCAAGGATATACTCTAGCGTAGGCTGAAATAAAAATAGTGCGGCAAACACCTTTAAAATCACGACTACTAAAAAGATGATGCAGTTAGCTAGAATAATTTTTTCGACCATTGTGCCGTTGGTAAACTGCTGGCGCAAGTCGTCTAAAATGGATGTTTGACCGTAGCTGGACATGAATGCTTATATTGTAATGAAAAAAAATTAGTAGTTAGTATTGGGTAGTTGGTATTAGGTATTTAACGGTTTCGCTTCGCTACACCGTATATTCGTAAGTAAATTAAATTCGCCAGTAGAAAAACGTCATCATTCCTTATTTGATATTCAAAAAAGAGGATTCCAAAAATCCTGCTGAAGCGTAACGAAACTACCTAAGTTGCTCTCCTTGCGATTGCCAGTACCTTATTAGTAAATAACCAAATAACATACCTCCTAAGTGTGCAAAGTGGGCTACATTATCGCCAGGGCTGTTTTGCAAGCCCATATATATGGCAGCTGCCCCTAGTACAAATACCACGTATTTTACTTTTACAGGAATCAAAAAATACAAGTAAATTTCTTGATTGGGGTATAGTAAACCAAAAGCCATCAGTATGCCGTAAATAGCTCCCGATGCGCCTACTGCTCTGTGCAGCCCCATATAATAACCTTTATAGCTTTGTACAAAACCATGCATTTCGCTCATTAGCCCCACATTGTTAGGAGCTTCTTGCAGGGTTTTTACTTGTAAAACAAAATTTTGGTATCCTCTTATTAATTCGGCATCGCCGCTTCCCCCCAAATAATAAATCATAGAATGATTACTAAGCATGGTGCTAAGGCTATCAATACTAGGATTATCCAGAAAACCATCTAACAAACTTAATACGGGCGATATTTCCAGATAGGCAAAACCCATGTAAAGCAATGCGCCACCTAATCCTGTAAATAAGTAATAGGTTAAAAACCGCTTACTGCCCCATGTTCGTTCTAGCATCGACCCAAACATCCACAACATAAACATGTTGAAAAACAGGTGGGTGAGGTCGGCATGTAAAAACATGTGCGTAACCAACTGATGAATCCCAAAGGCAGGTGCGCCCCATAAATGCAAGGCAAAATACTCGCCTAAATCTACTATTTGACTTGCATTGAACATGGAATAGGCCAAAAAGCACAATACATTTATAATCAGCAAATTTTTAATAACAGGCGGAAAACCAATCGCCATTGGATTGTACTGCATAAAGTTAGTAGTGGTTATTCGTTACTATTCTGCATTCGCTAAATAGTAGTAAGTACACTTCACTTTAGGTATAAAAACCGTTTTGGTTTGGCTACTTGCTTGGCAGTTTTTTAGCTTGTTCGTGCAAAACTTACGCAGCGAGTAGTCCTTAGTGAATGAGAAAAAATAACCTCCACCAATTTAATTTATTCTATTTCCCAATGCGGCGTTGTAAATACTCGTCATAGCTTTTAATAGCCGCAAGCGGTTCTCTTAGCTTAAATATCCAAAGGGATATTTATTTTGCTATCGCAAAAAACACACGTTCATAACTGCGTTTTACGCCTTGCCTTGAAAAATATAATTAAATTTCTTGGTAGACTTTA
>JAHDBT010000485.1:1893-5561 GCA_020630215.1 Bacteroidota bacterium | reverse complement strand
CTTGATGTGAATTTAAACAACTATTTGCACAAAACCCGATGTGGTTGAGTATAAAACAGCAATCCCTATCAATTAATCAATCACCGAAACTTTGCGAGTAATTAATTCTTTATTGGCTAATTGAATGGTAACAAAATAAATGCCTGCTACTTTATCAGATAAATCAATACTTGTAATATTTACTTGATTTTGTTCGAGTACTTTTTTACCTACCACATCAAATACTTGTACACTACTAATTGCGGAATGCTGCGTCAAGCCTTCAATATTAAAAATACCTGTTGATGGATTCGGAGCTAATTGAATAGCAGCATCTTTAAGCGTTTCCACACCATCAACTACAGGAGGAGTACATAAAGGTTCAATTACGCCTAAAGCCATTAAAACTTGAATGCCATTATAATCGCAAGTATAGCGAAATGCTTTAAGGGTGCTGGCATTATATTGCCAAACAACATCTCCTTGTAAATTTACCTCATACAAAAGTTCGTTAGAAACCGCAGCAAAAACATTTCCGTTGGGCATACTATTAGAAGCCGATTGCCCCCAGGCATTGTCTAAACACTCATGTCGCCAGGTAACATCTGTTGGTCCGTAAGGCTGTCCAGGTGCTTTAATATAATTGTATCCATCGGCGGCAAAAGGAAGCTCAATGGCATCAATGGTCGAATCACCATTATTACCTTCGTTATTAAAAACCTGCACAAAACCACCTCTTGGGCGGCCGTCATCTGGAATAAAACGAGCATCGTGTACGGCAGCAGGAAAGGTTTGTGTGCCAGGCGTATCGTAGTTACTAGGTTTGCCCCAACGGTATAAAAAGTCGCCTCCTTTGCCTGCATTACCACCCGTATGCCCTGCGGCTTCTTCGGTAGTTGTGCTGTGGTCAATAATAAAAATTTCGTTTAAATAGCGCGACGAAAAAACAATCTGGTCTAACTCCGCATTGTAGTTAATGCCATTCACATGAAACCAATCGGCATCACCTCCAGGAGGGCCGCCAGGACCGCCGAAACCACCACTTGTTTCTACATTAATATTTAGCAATTCGGGGTGTTCTGATATAACTCCATAATTGGGCAAGCTCGAATCTTCATCTTGCACAAAGTGATCCATCATGTGCCACTCCCAAACAATTTCTCCTTGATTGGTATTGCCTATTTGCGATACCTCTATAAAATGCGTAACATACTTGTACGAATTGCCATCATAACCCAAAGCTTGTAGTTCGGCAGCACTTACTACTTCCCAAGCAATAAGCAATACATTTTGGTTAGGCATTAGGGTAATATCGTGGTGCGAAATATAATCGGCACTAGAGTATTCAAACTCCCAAATTACATTGCCATCGGGATCGATTTCTTGCACCAAACCGCCAATAGCTGCTCCATTTATGATGTTGCCTTGTGCGGTTGCGCCACGCATTAGGTTGCCATCTTCTGTTAATAAAACGGCATAATTACAAGGTCGGTCTAAAGACCAAGTATGTGCAATATCCCCGTTTTTATCAATGAGGTAAGTCGTGTTTTCTCCACCAGAGTTGTAGAGGGCATAACCATCAAACTCTTGTGCTTGTATAGTGTTTGTTGAGAGGCAGATTAGTAAACAAAGAATAAAAAATAAGGGATTTTTTGTAAATAGTTTCATGAAAATATATTAAATTAGGTAATGATATTTGCTGTAAAAAACCGTATGTACTTTTTTTGTAGAGCTAACTTTAGCCAAACAAACGAGCTTTTACAAAAAGGTAAATGCGCTATTGATGAAATTTGAAATGGTGTTGTGATATAGTTTGAATTGAGCATTACAAAGCTAGTTATTAATAATAACTAGTGCAAATATAGGGGAAAGGGTTGCATGTAGGAGAGGAAATTACTTTATTATAGCTAGTGGCTCAGAACCTAAATTTCTGATGATTAAATTGCTGATTTTTTATTCTCCTAAAAAAAAAGACTTACTATTTTTTCAAAAAATAGTAAGTCTTTAAAGTTGTTATCAGCATTTTTTAACTGTAATACTAGTACCTAATTAAATCCAGCCCAATCACACTCGCATTCGGCATATAGGTATTAAAATCGGCAATCGTTACCGAGCCATCCATATTAAAATCGCCTTCCATGTATTGGTTGGTCGTGCCTAATTCGGCAGCGTAGCCATTAAAATCTGTAAAGGTAATTACGCCATTGCTGCCATAATCTCCAGCAAATAAGCCCACATTGCCATCGCCAAAATCTACTACTTGGCTATTAGCATCTAGTACATTAGCAGCTTGTGTAAAATCGTAGGCACTTGTATTAGGTAAGGCTACGGTATTTGCACCAATAATGGCTATATGGTTTCTGTGTCGCACCACTATAAAGTAATCTTCACCACTAGTAAGATTGTTAAAAAACACACTATTTATCGAGTTGTTTACCGCATAAGCAGCATCCACAACACTACCATCGTCCAATAATAAAGCCGCTTTGCGTTCTACGGCAATTGTATTATCATTTGCGGCTCTAACTTCTACTAAAACCCAATCTACCATATTGTTAGGAGTGCTTGTAATATTTTGAGTGCCATTATAATTCCAAGGGGCTATATTGTAAGGCTGATTGTTGGGAATTAAAGCAGTTAAGTTGGTATTCATTTGCCCGCCAGTATCGTAAGCCCCTTCTAGTAAAACTTGTAGACGTACATTGGTAGGAGTCGTGCTACAATTAATATTCACACTTACTTGGTCGGTTGCGCTACAGCCATTGCTATCTGTTACCGTAAGGTTATAAGTTGTATTAGCAGTAGGGGCAACGGTAGCAGTTGCAGCCGTACCTAGCCCATTATCCCATTGATAATTGCCACCTCCGCTGGCAGTAAGGGTAACTGTTTCGCCCACACAAATAGCCGTTTGGCTTGCCGAAGCCATTGCCGCAGGAAGTGCATTTACGGTAATGCTTATTTGGTCGGTATCGGTACAGCCATTGCTATTGGTAGCCGTAACCGTATAAGTTGTATTAACATTAGGACTAACACTAGGAGATGCGCCTGCACCTGCGCCATTATCCCACGCATAAGTATTGCCCCCTGTTGCACTTAAATCAACCGATTCCCCTTCACAAATAGTTATTCTATTAGCAGTAGCTGTTGCCGTAGGATTACTAAAAATAGAGATACTAATTTGGTCGGTATCAGTACAGCCATTGCTATTGGTAACCGTAACATTATAAGTAGTATTACTAGTAGGAGTTACATTAATACTCGCACTATTATCGCCTGTATCCCATGCATAAGTGCTACCTCCTGATGCGGTAAGCATTGCTATTTCGCCAGCACAAATACTAGCAGCACTCGCCGTAATATTGGCAGTTGCAGCAGCTCCTACCACAATGGTTTCTTGTGTCATGCCCGTACATCCGTTGGCAGTAGTTACCGTTACATCATAAGTAGCAGTACTAGTAGGCGAAACATTAATGCTTGCGCTCGTATCGCCCGTGTTCCATAAATAAGTGTTACCTCCCGATGCGGTAAGGGTGCTTGTTTCGCCAGGGCAAATAGTGGCTACACTTGCCGTAATATTAGCTGTTGCAGAGGTGCTTATCGTAATGTTTTGTTGTGCCGTGCCTGTACATCCACTAGCCGTAGTTACAGTAACATCGTAAGTGGTATTGCTAGTAGGTGAAACGGTGATG
>JAHDBT010000485.1:0-1793 GCA_020630215.1 Bacteroidota bacterium | reverse complement strand
CTTGCACTTGTGTCACCCGTATCCCATAGGTAAGTGCTGCCTCCCGATGCGGTAAGGGTGGTGTTTTGTCCAGCACAAACACTAGCAACACTTGCGGTAATATTAGCTGCTGCGGAGGTGCTTATGTTAATGCTTTCCTGTGCCGTATCAGAACATCCGTTGGCGGTACTTACCGTAACATTATAAGTAGTGTTGCTAGTAGGCGAAACGGTGATGCTTGCACTTGTGTCACCCGTATCCCATAGGTAAGTGCTGCCTCCCGATGCGGTAATGGTCGTGTTTTGTCCAGCACAAATAGTGGTGTTGTTTGCCGTAGCACTTGCACTAGGAAATGCTTCTACGGTAACTACTTGTTGCGAGGTATTGCTGTGTCCTGAATTACTAGCCGTTAAGCTAACCGTATAGGTTCCAGCAGCACTAAAAGTAAAGGATGGATTTTGTATACCCGATGTACCTAAGCCGCCAAAATCCCAAGCCCACATATCGTTATTGGCAGAGGCATCGGTAAAGCTCACTGCGTCGCCTTCGCATATAGAGAGGTTGCTTGCGGTAAAGTTGGAAGTTACACAGGCATAGCAATGAAAACCGCCACAATCTAGGCTGGTTTCGGTGCCATTTAGTGCGCCATCGTTACAAGCATTTAGGCTGTTGCTAGTGCCTGTTCCATTGGTTAGCGTACCCAAAGTATTTTGTGAAGTACCATTTTCTGCTTCCGTATTAAAGCTGGTAATTTGGGTGTCAAACGTTAGGCTTTCTGCTTGGTTAACATCCACAATATCAAAACAAAATTCAGCTACATCTACCCATTCGCTAGTAGTAACGGGTGGACAGGAAGTATTAGGCGTATTGAGTAAAATGGCATAATTCCCTTCGCCAGGGAAAGTAGGCAAATCTAAAAAGCTAAAATCTGTTTGATATAAATTGGTAGCACCGCTAGTAACACAAGCCGCACTACTAAAGTTAATTGGCAAAGCCATCGGATTGTTAATAGCTGCTTGATTGTAGGTGAAAAAGATGGTGCTGGTACCAATACTAAGCGTAACATCTTGGCTAATAACCTGTACCGTAACACAATACTGGCTGCCATTGATTTGCGGATTAAAAAAACGAGCATCAATAATATCTGCTTTAGCACATAGACTGCCCAGTAATAAGAAAGCACAAAGTGCTAATGAGTGTAAATACCTCATAATGTAATTGTTTTTATAGTTTTGATTTTCTTAAAAAATAGCAACCAATTTTTAGTAGTAAGTCACGTAAATTCTGATAGCCTACTCAAAGCATGTTGTCCTCAAAAAAATAATGACCTATATTCCCCTTTTGGAAGGGGCAAGGGGAAGGTCAGTATAAAATGCCCATTCTTTTTTTGAGGACTTTACCTAGCAACTTATCATTAAATAGGTTGGCTTACTACTTAGGAAGGGAGGTAGCAAATATTTTAAAGATTGGTTTTCTATATAAAAAAGTAGCATCGGTAAAATAAGCTTATTTGGGGAAATAAAAAAAAGACTGCCTAATTATTTTAGTTGCCTTTTGTTTTTATGGGGGAAGTAGCGAGTATTACAGGGCAATTACCACAGAAGGTTTAGCCGCTTGGCAATAATTAATGTTTAAACATTTAAATAAAGTGCATTAAATTCGAGTTATTGATAATATAGTTTATAAAAATTTAAATGATTTTTTTGTTATTTAGTTATTTATTGTAACTTGCATATAGTGTTTTTACATTTTTTAACCTTTTTTAAATCCAAATTATATGAAAATTTTATTTATTAGCCCCCCCCCATTTATAT
>JAHDBT010000484.1 GCA_020630215.1 Bacteroidota bacterium | reverse complement strand
AAATAAATTTTAACTTCTAAATCCTCGATTTTAAATTTTCAATGAATTCCTCCTATCGTCAGTATAAAAAATGTCCGTCCCTAAGATTGGCCTATCAAAAATTCTAAATGTCCTCTCCACTCACCCCCGCATTCGCTACCCCACCTGTATGCACCGCTACAATATGGCTATGTGGAGGAAAAAAGCCTTGTTTAATTAAATCGTAAATGCCAAAAAGCAGTTTTCCCGTATAAACATAATCGAGTGCCACTTGATGTTGTTGTTGAAACCAGCGGATAAATTCGAGCAATGCAGGCTTCGTTTTAGCATAACCACCAAAATGATAATTGCATTGTAACTGCCAACTGCTGTTAGCGTTAGGGTAGGGGAGTAGGAAATTTTTAATGTCTTTTTGTAAAAAAACGCCTCCTTTTAACACAGGAAAACCGATGGCTTTTTTACTAGGAACTAGGGCGGCTACTATGCCAGCAAAAGTTGCACTAGTACCACAAGCACAACAGATATAATGATAGGAGAAGGGAGGAGCATTTTGTGCTTGTTGCGAGGTTTCGTAGTGATTAATTTCGGCGACTATTTCTTGGCAACCTTTTACGGCTAATGCATTGGAGCCACCATCGGGCACAAGGTAAAAACGTCCATAAGTAGTTTGTAAGGTGGCTAAAAAATCGGGCTGCATTCTAGTGCGGTAATCGCTGCGACTAACAAAGTGTAAATGCATACCACAATCGAGGGCAAATTGTAGGGCGGGGCTACGTTTTTTTGCATCGGGTTGTTCGCCACGTATAATGCCAATTGTTTTAATACCCTCGTATTTGCCAAGGGCTGCGGTAGCGGTAATATGGTTAGAGTACGCACCGCCAAAGGTGAGTAATTGTGTTTGTTGTTGCGCTTTTAAGGCTTGCAAATTGTACTTTAATTTACGCCATTTATTGCCGCTAATAGCGGGGTGAATTAAATCGTCTCGTTTAAGCCACAATTGTACTTGATGGGTGCTAAGTACTTCATCTTTTAATAGATGTATGGGAGAAGGGATTTGTAATTTTTTTTTAGGATTCATAATTATCATTGATATCGTAAGAAACGATAAAACAAAAGGGTGAAAAATAGGTTTATTATGCAAATTATTTTGTAACTTGCCACTCAATTCCAAAGATGGGTAAAAAAGTTTTACTCATTGCCAACTTTTCTACTAAAATACAAGATTTTATATACCTACTCTATGCCCAAACTAAAGAGTAGAGTAATTTGTTTTTTTACTTTGATGTGACAAATTGGAACGCAATTTGCTAACAACTACTTGTTTGCAAAATTTAAATAGATGTTCTAACAAACAGTTCTAAAATTTAACCTCTCCTAAAGTACATATAATGCTCATTTTTTATGAAAAATAGAAAATGCAGCATTCGTTATTTCTTCTTGACACATAAATGTATAACAAATTGTTAACCATTTATTAAGCATTAAATTTGATAAGCAGCTTGTTTTTGTTGTTTACTTATTAAAATGGCTTATTTGCTAAAAAGGTAAATTCCCTAAAATGTGATATGCATGTTCACTTACAACTTATGTATTTTTCATTTTGTATCTACTTGTTAACTAGTAGTTAATAATTTGTGAAATATTTTTTTTTTCCGAAAAGTCAAAATACGGTTACTTTTTGTATCCGATAGGTCGAAAAAATAGACAAACACATTTGGTGTCATCATTATTTCATAACCAAAATCTCAAACCAGATGCTTAGAAATCCATACCTCTGGATTGCGCTTCTCATACTTTGGATGCTATTTAGCTATGCTATGTTTTATCCAAATTGCTGCGTAGGCGGCGGCGGGGCAACAACAACAACAAATACAGCTGCTGGAAATGTTGTTAAGAAAGTTGCTCCTCTACTAATTGCCGACGGCGCTGCATTTAACACAAGGTCAGAAGCCAATTTTACTTTCGCAAGGTCAGGAGCGAAACCTAATATTCCTTCCGCAACTCAAAACGCTTTCCGTGAGTTGGCGAATTATCTCAAAAAAAATCCAACAAAAAAATTAACCATAACAGGTCGATACACTAGTACCGAAAAAAATACTAGCAGTCAACCAACCTTGGGACTTGGGCGTGCCGATGCCATTAAGCAACAATTAGTGAGCTTAGGGGCTGGTGCGGCAGGCATTGCAATTGCAGATAGATTGGAGAATAATCTTAGCTTCGACAAAGACCTAGTACTAGGTAGCGAAAGTATAGATTATAGCTTTGGCGTAAATGCTGCTGCAACTCCTCCCGCTGCTAGTAATGCTGGTCGTAATTTGGTGATTACCGATAATACAGGTGATACCTTTACCACAAGCGCACCCGCTAACTTGATTTTCGATAAATCAGGCTACGAGTTTAAAACGCCTATTGATGCAAATGTAAGCAAATCTTACAAAGCCTCTATTGCACACCTTAAAAAATTCCCTAATAAAACGCTTACCCTTACCGGTTTATATGCCGAAGGAGAAGACAACCCAAGTATCTATCCTAACTTAGGTTTGGCTAGAGCTAATAAGGTGAAACAACAATTGGTTAACATGGGAGCTAAAGGCAACCAAATAATTGTCGATTCTAGAAAAACGGGCATCAAATTTAACAACAATCAAGTAATTGGTGGTATTAACTATGTGTTTGCCAATACAACCAAGGAAACAAAAGATGCTAATGCTAATAAATTAGCGAAATTAGAAAAAGACTTAAAAGCAAAACCAAGAAATATTTACTTTGAAACCAACAAAGATAAAATTATCATGGATGCCGAATTACGTCAGTACTTTTCTGATTTGATGTATTATTTAAGTCAAAAACCTAATGCTGGTATTACCGTTACAGGACATACCGATTCTGACGGAGCCGCAGCCGCTAATAAAAGCCTAGCGAAAAGAAGAGCAGATTTTGTTAAAAAATACTTAACCCAAAATGGTTTAAGAAACAAACAAATGTCTACCGACTCTAAAGGCGAAGAAGCTCCTATTGCGGATAATAAAACCGCAGCAGGTAAGGCTAAAAACCGTAGGGTAGAAATTAGACTTAAATAGTAAATCAAGTCTATTACTCCCTCGAACTGGAATTATCTAAAACAAATAAATTAGTAAATTATAAAATTTAAATAATATGTTAGCATTATTAAAATGTTTCCTTCTACCATTGCTGGTTGCTGCTTTGTTAGGTGGAATAATTGGTTGGCTATTGCGCAACCTTGGCTTCGCTTCTATAATGGACGAAAGAGATAAATATAAAGTAGACCATGATGCCAAGCACCAAGCTTTAATTAATACAGAAGGAAACTATAAAGGGCTTAACCTTAGATATAAAGAACTAGAGGCAGATAGAGATAAGTGGAAAGATAATGATTCGTCTTTAAAACTAAGATTAGACGATTGGAAAACGAAATTTAACGGTTTACAAAGCGATAACTTAGCTTTAACAACTGATAAAAATAACCTGGCGGATGAATTAGCTACTTGGAAAAGAAAAGCCGCTGAGTTTGATAAAATGCAAGAAGATTATAATGCATTACGATTAACTCATAGAGAGGCAGAAACCGATATTGCTGATTATAAAGTTAAAATTAAAGACTTAAACATCGCTAACGAAAAACTAACTGCCGATTATGAATCTAACAGAAAACGAGCTTCCGAATTAGCTCGCGAAGTAGATAAACTGAAAGCAGACTTAGCAGCTTGTAGAGAAAAATCTGCACTAGTAGATCAAGCAAAAGCAGACTTAGCAGCCGTACAATCGAAGCATGATGGATTAGTAGCAGAGATCGATAAGTTAAAAGGTAACTTAACGACAATGGCGAACGATAAAAATGCGGTAATTGGTGAATTTGATGCCTTTAAAATAGGCTCGAACGAACAGTTAGGTTTATTAAACACAAATATTGGCAACCTACAAACAGGTTGGAACGACGATAAAGCTAGAATTGCAACTTTAGAAGAAGAAAACGGAAAACTAAGTGGAGAGTTAGCAGGTATTAGAAATCAAATTTCTGATTTACAAGCGCAATTAAACGCTGCCGTACAATCTAAAGAAGCTACCGAGGCTGCCCATGCAGAACTAGCAAAACAAATAGAAGACTTAACGGCTAAGTACAATGCTGCCTTACAAGAAAAACAAGCCGCAGAAGCTGCTCATGCCGAATTAGCGAAGGAAGTAGATGGCTTACGTGCCAAGTACAACGCTGCCTTACAAGAAAAACAAGCCGCAGAAGCTGCTCACGCCGAATTAGCGAAGGAAGTAGATGGCTTACGTGCTAAGTACAACGCTGCCTTACAAGAAAAACAAGCCGCAGAAGCTGCTCGTGCAGAACTAGCTCAAAATTTAACTGCTTTACAAGCGAAATACGATGACTTAATGCCGCAATTAACCGCAGCAAGAAATCGTGTTACGCAGCTAGAAGAAAACAACAAGAAATTAAACGACGAATTAGCGCAACTAAGAGCGAAACTAAAAGAGTTAGAAGAATTGCGTACTCGTTTAAATAGCTTACAAACTCGCTACAATACTTTACAAAGCGAACACAACACCTGTGGTACTCAAATTTCGGAACTAAGCGCATTAAAAGGCCGCTTAAATACCGACATCCTATCGTTAAGAGGTCGTTTAACAAGCGAACAAGAAGATGCAGCGAATAAATTAGCAGCATTACAAACTAAGTACGATGAGTTGTTAGCGAAGTTAAAAGGTTGCGAAGGCAAAGTTGCTGATTTAGAAGGTAAACTAGAAAATGCAGAAGAAAAATCGGCAGAGAAAGACGATGTGTTAGAAAGAATTAAAGCAAAAGCAAAAGCTTTAGATTTTGCAACCATTGGTACAGCAACTGGTAAAGACGACTTGAAGCGCATTAAGGGTATCGGCCCATTCTTGGAGACTAAACTAAATGCACTAGGCATTATGACCTTCAAGCAAATTGCCAACTTTAACTCTGATATTGAAGACAAAGTAAATGATGCTATTGAGTTCTTCCCTGGACGTGTTAAACGTGATGAGTGGGTGCGCCAAGCAAGAGGTTTAGCTGCTGGCGGCGAAGGCGATGCAATGAAAGCCGCAACCCCTAAAGCTCCTACGAGCAAAGAGGAAGAAGTATTACAAAGAGTACGTGAAAAAGCAAAAGCGTTAGACTTTGGTACAATTGGTACGGCAACGGGTAAAGACGACTTGAAGCGTATTAAGGGTATCGGTCCATTCTTGGAGAAAAAATTAAATGCACTAGGCATTATGACCTTCAAGCAAATTGCCAACTTTACTTCAGATATTGAAGACAAAGTAAACGATGCCATCGAATTCTTCCCTGGTCGTGTTAAACGCGATGAGTGGGTGCGTCAAGCGAAAGAGTTTGTTAGAAGAGGCTAGGGAATAATCCTATCCTAATTACATTAAATACAATGTTTGGGCTTTAATATATAGAGGTGATGCGCTTTCTTTACTGATAAGTGCATCACCATTTTTTTGCCCTCCAATGATAGTTTACTTTTTTTATTTCACTAATTATCATTGCTGCAAAATATATATATTCCAATAGCGGCATTTTTCTTAAATTGGCAGCTTTTTAGCTACTACTTTACTAAGTG
>JAHDBT010000019.1 GCA_020630215.1 Bacteroidota bacterium | reverse complement strand
AGAGTTACAAGTAAATGAAGAGGTGTTTACCAAAAAATTGGTGAGCTTTAAATAAATCAATAGTTCAGTAACATAAAACACTAAAATAACTTAAATTATTTGTTTACTGACTCCTGCTCTTAACAATGAAGCCTCCAACAAACGGACGGCTTCATTTTTTTTTCTTATTTTTACCCAATCATTCTATTATCGTAATAGCGTCGCAATAATTACTATGAACAAAAGCGCATATATTTATATAGTAGCCTTTGGCTTATTACTCTTCCTATGCCTTATCTATGCTAACCATTTTGATAATGGTTTTTATTTTGATGATGGGCATACGATTACGAATAATGAGAATGTGCAAAGTATTAAATTATATGAATTTTTTACTGATCCTGCTACTTTTAGTACCCTCCCTGCTAATCAATCGTATCGGCCTGTCACTACTTTAATGAATGCCATTGATTATCAGTTAGCAGGCAGTAAATATGATTCCTTCTATTATCATCGCACCATTTTTTTCTTCTACATCCTACAACTCATTCTTACCTACTTTTTGTTTCGAGGAATAATGAATATTGCTTGGAAACACGAGTGGAATACTTGGATAGCCCTTTTTGCAACAGCCTATTATGGTTTTCATACTGTTAATGCAGAAACAATTAACTACATTATTGCTCGCTCCGATGGTTTTGCTACGCTCTGTACAATTGCAACTTTGTTAATGTACCAATATCGTCCAACAAGGCGCAGCTTTTTATACCTATTACCGCTAATTGTAGGAATTTATACCAAACAAACAGGGGTAATGACAGCACCTTTGCTCTTGTTATATATTGCCTTTTTTGAAGAGAAAATTACTTGGGAGGAACTAAAAAAGTTTAATAAAACTAAAATAGGAAATATCCTTAAAAAAAGCCTGCCTGCTATTATTATCGCCTTTGGGCTTATTGTTGTTAATCAACTTATTATTACCGAAACTACAAGCATTAATGTTACCGTAACAAAGTTTCAATATTTTATTACACAGCTATATGTTACGGCATATTACTATACCGCTTTTTTAGTTCCTATTCATTTAAGTGCCGACCCCGATTTTAAGTTAATTACCAATGTGCTTGATAACCGAGTGATATTAGGCTTATGTGTGCATTTATTAATGGCATATTTAAGCTTTAGATGGTTTAAAAACATGAAAACAAGGCCTATTAGTTTTGGCATATTGTGGTATTATATTGCTTTAGCTCCTACCTCAAGTTTTGCACCACTTTATCAAATGGCCAACGACCATCGACTGTATTTTCCTATTGTAGGCTTATGTCTTGCAGTAACTTGGTTTATAGCATTAATACTATTAGAAAATCAAGGAAAAATTAAACGAAATCCTAAGCGAAAATATGCAATTGTTTCAGTAGCAGCCCTAATAATATGTTTATATGGATATGGAACTTTTAAAAGAAATATTGTTTGGGGAAACTTGGAAAAACTATGGGAAGATGTAACAATTAAAAGTCCTAATAATGCCAGAGGATGGCTAAATTATGGACATGCCTTTTTAAAAAAAGGGGAAAACAAAAAAGCATTAGCTGCATTTAATCATTCTCATGGTATTGACCCTAATTATAATACTTTGCATATTAACATGGCCGTAGCAAAAGGCAATTTGAGTTATCCTAAAAGTGAGATAGAACAGCATTTTAAACGTGCAGTAGAATTAAAACCAGACCACATATCTTATTATTACTTTGGCAAATTTATTATTGAAAATTACAAAGAACGAAAAGAGGAAGGTTTTCAATTGGTGAAAAAAGCCTATGAGATTAGTCCTACAAATATTGGGATTAAAAAATATTATGAAAATTTACAAATAGAGATGCTTTCAACTAGCGAGGAGCGAATAGAAGTCTATCTTAAAAGGGTGGCAGCTAATCCGAATGCTCAAGATTATATTTTGTTAAGTCATGAGTATTATGCCTTAAAAAAATATGAAAAAACAGTACAAAGTGCCCAAAAAGCAGTAAACCTAGATCCAAGTAAAAAGTTTGCTTATAATAATATGTGTATTGCCTATTGCCAACTTAACAAATGGAAAAAAGCAGTCAATCAATGTAATAAAGCCTTAAAACTTGACCCCCAATTTAAATTAGCCAAAAATAACTTAAAGTGGGCAAAAGATGGTTTGGCAGGAAAGTATAATGAAAAGTAAACCCCAATAATAAACAGCGATAGTAATTGTTTAATTTATGAATAAGAATTCATATATATACATAGCAGCATTAGGATGCTTACTCCTCCTATGCCTAACCTATGCCAACCATTTTGATAATGGTTTTTATTTTGATGATGGGCATACCATCACCAGAAACGAACATATTAAAAGCATTAACCTAAAAGCCTTTTTTACCGATCCTGCTACCTTTAGTACCAAGCCAGGTAATCAATCCTATCGGCCTATTACTACTTTAATGAATGCCATTGATTATCAGTTGGCAGGCAAAGCCTACAATCCATACTACTATCATCGCACCATTTTTTTGCTCTACCTCCTACAACTCGTGCTTACCTATTTTTTGTTTCGAGGTATTATGAATATTGCTTGGAAACACAAATGGAATACCTGGATAGCTTTATTTGCGACCGCCTTTTATGCTTTTCATACCATTAATGCCGAAACCGTAAACTATATTATTTCTCGCTCCGATGGTTTAGCTACCCTGTGTACCATAGCTACTTTACTGATGTATCAGTATCAACCTACTAAACGGTTTTTCTTGTATTTAATTCCTTTAGTACTAGGAGTATATGCCAAGCAAACAGGGGTAATGACGGCTCCGCTACTGTTGCTATACATTGCTTTTTTTGAGGAAAAAATTACTTGGGAAGAACTCAAAAAATTTAATAAAACCAAAATAGGTAATATCCTTAAAAAGAGTTTGCCTGCTATGATAATTGCTTTTGGCTTAATTTTTATCAATCAAATAATTATTACCGAAACCTCTGGCATCAATGTTACCGTAAGCAAATTTCATTATTTTATTACTCAATTGTATGTAATTACGTATTACTATTCTGCTTTCTTTTTTCCCGTACATTTAAGTGCCGACCCCGATTTTAAACTTATTAAAGAGGTATTTGATAGTCGAGTAATACTAGGTACTTTATTTCATCTGGGTATGTTGTTTTTAAGCTTTAAATGGTTTAAGGACATGAAAACTCGACCTATTGCTTTTGGCGTATTATGGTTTTACATTGCCCTTGCACCTACCTCTAGTTTTGCCCCCTTATACCAAATGGCCAACGATCATCGCTTGTATTTTCCAATAGTAGGATTGTGTTTAGCAACTACTTGGTTTATTGGATTGCAAGTATTAGAAAATCAAGGTAAACTAAAACGAAACCCTACTTGGTTATACGGAATAATGGCCACCGCCACCTTGATAATTGGTCTGTATGCCTATGGCACTTATCAACGCAATGAAGTGTGGGGTACTTCGGAAAGTTTATGGCAAGATGTAGTGATTAAAAGCCCTGAAAATGGACGAGGATGGATGAACTTTGGTTTAACCAAATTGCGTAAAAAAGATAACAAAGGGGCATTGGCCTGTTTTGATAAAGCCTATGAATTAGTACCTAATTATAGTACCTTACAAATAAATTATGGTGCAGTAAAACAACGCCTAAAATACCCAAAAGAGGAAATAGAAAAACACTACCAAAGAGCTGTTAATTTAGAGCGAGAACCTGCAACACTTATTAATCTAGGACGTTATGTGTACAATAATTACAAAGACCGCAAGCACGAAGGTTTTATGTTAATTACAGAAGCCTATAAAATGAGCCCCGCTAATGCATCTATTAAAAAAACGTATGAAAAGGTAAAACTCGAAATGAATAGTTCTGTAGAAGAACGCATTGCTATACTAGAAAAAAAGGCTAAAGAAGAAGCTACCTCCAATAGCTATATGGAACTAGGACGGCAATGTTACGATTTGGGTAAGTACAAAAAATCGGCCCAATACTCCCAAAAAGCAGTTGAGTTGGACGCTAGTAATTTAGCTGCCCATAATAATTTATGCATTGCCTATTGCCGATTAAAAAAATGGAAAGCTGCCGTAAAAGAATGTGAGGCAGCTATTAAACTAGACCCTAATTTTAAATTAGCCAAAAATAACTTAAAATGGGCTAAGGATGGATTGGCTGGAAAATATGATAAATAAGTAAATTCAAATTTAAAAAAACTAACGACTTTACTCTCTATATTGTTTGGTTGTTTTTTTACACATATAATCTAATGTCGCAGTTTCTCAATAAAAGAATTCCTGCTTTAGCAGCCATCATGTATGTAGTACTAGTATTTATATTGGTACTACAAGCGCAATGGGTGTTAGGTATTCCTGCATTATTGTTTATGGCTTTTGTATTATTAGTGATTGGGGTAATTATTGCTAACAGTCCACTAATAATAAGGCACATAGAAGCAAAACCAGAACAATTAGGTTGGACACGGATGGTTGTTTGCATGGCTGCCTTAGCATTTTTGCTGCACGAAGATATGGTAAGTACGCATTGGCTTACTGATAAAATCTGGCAAGGTAATGATAATCATAGCTTCATGTATTGGTTGTACAAAATACCCTTGCTTCCTATTGCCGAATTAAGAAATAGTTATATTGGATTACTAGCACTAAAAATAGTTACAGCCCTTAGTTTACTAGCTGCAATGCTAGGTTTTAAAACTCGTTTTACATTGCCCTTAGCTACCATACTCTATTTAATTGTTGGAGGCTTACATCGAGAATACACGCACAATTTTCATACAGGTTTATTACCCTTTTATCTATTAACCATCCTTTGTTTTACACCTTGTGCCGATGGCTTATCTGTAGATAAATGGCTGAAAAATAAAAAGGACAAAGAAGGGGAGGCTACACCATTATTAACCAATTCAACAGCAACAAATTCGTATAGCTATGCTGTTTTTGCTTGTTGGTTATTTTGGGCATTGGCTTATTTTTTCTTTGGTATGAGTAAGTTTTACCAAGCTGGATTGGATTGGTGGACAGCCAGCAATTTAAAATGGATAAGCATAAACGATAGTTTAACCTTAATGGCTTATGACTTTAATATTGCGCCCAAACTAGTAAACATGCCCGATACTTTTTTTACCTTGTTGGGCATTGGCGGCGTATATGGCGAAGCCATCATGATATTGGTTATTTTTTCTGCTTTTGCTCGTAAAATTTTACCCTTAGTTATAGTCGGTTTACACCTAGGAATTTGGCTCTTGCAAGAAATTATGTTTATAGATGCCCTAATTTTACCAGCCATGTTTATCTCCTTTCCTTATATGGCTACTAAGTTTGGCTGGATAAACAGCAAAGAAAAAGAGGAACAACAAACAATAACCACTACTACAGTATTAGAAAAAAGTGAACCAGTAGTATCGAAAAAAGGCTTCCTTTTAATTAAAGGAATAATTGTTTTTATTCCTTTAATGATGTTGGTAACTTGGTATGGAAAAATAGAATACTATCCGCTAAACGGATGGTCTATTTATTCTTTTAAAGTAAAGGCTACTAACTCAAAATACTATAAAGTAATGGCTTACAAAGCCAACGGAGATAGCTTGCGAATTTCTCCAGGACGTATGATAGGTGCCTTAACAGAAGGGCGAGGATTTAATCGTTTAAAAGGCATACACAACAGTAGAGCAAGTGCAGAATATCAAGAACGTTCGGTAACTTATTTGCACGATTGCGTTAAAGCATATAATAGCAGTGCAACCGAAAAAAATAAGATAATTAAGTTGGATGTCCAAGTTTGGAAATGGGCCTACAACAAGCAACCCGATAACTATGCGGGAAACGTTTATGGCAATTTTATTTTTGATACAAACACAGATTTAATTGCTAAACAACTCCAAGTAATAAAACAAAATCCTACTGCTGAGGCATACCTTAATTTAGGAAATCTGTATTATAAAGCTGCTCTTTATCAGGATGTTTTAAAAACGGTGCAAAAATCATTGGCAATTAAAAAAACGGCGATGGGTTTTAATAGCCAATGTGCCGCATATATTCAATTAAAAGAATATAATTTGGCCATTAAATCCTGTAAAAAAGCCATCCAAATGGATGCGAGTTATCAACTAGCCAAAAACAATTTAAAATGGGCAGAAAGAGAATTAGCCCAAAATAAAAAATAAATTTTAGGTTTACCGTAGAGACGTGGCAATGCTACGTCTCTACAATAAACCAATTAAAAAGCCCCCATTCTATGTCTGATTTTTATTCCATAATTATTCCTTGTTACAACGAAGGAGATGTAATAGGCCCCGTACTAGAAAAACTAGGCAAACCCGAAGGCTGTGCCGAAGTAATCGTAATAGACGATGGCTCATCGGATGAAACAGGAAGCATTGCCGAGAGCAAAGGAGCCAAAGTAATTACCCACGAAGTAAATCGGGGTTATGGCGCAGGATTAAAAACGGGTATCCTAAATGCCAAAACGCCCTACGTTGTTTTATTTGACGGCGACGGACAGCACCGCATTGAAGACCTCATGAAAATTGTTGCCGTAGCACAGGAGTACGATATGGTAGTAGGAGCGAGGGGCAGCGATTCGCATCAGTTAGCTATACGTAAGCCTGGAAAAAAAATATTAGGCTGGTTTGTTAATTTGTTATCCGATAGAGAAGTGCCAGATATTAACTCTGGTTTGCGCTCATTTAAGGTAAGCACGATTAAAAAATACCTGCACCTAATGCCCGAAGGTTTTTCTTTTTCTACAACAAGTACTGTTGCCTTTAACCGCATGAAATACAAAGTACACTACATTCCTATTGTGGTACTAGCTAGGGAAGGACGTAAAAGCTCGGTAAAAATTTTTAGAGACGGCTTCCGCACCATTATGCTCATTACCAACCTTACCGTACTATTTAATCCAATGAAAGTTTTTCTGCCCATTGCCATGTTGATGTTCCTATCAAGTTTTGTTTACTTTTTAATTTATGCCATTACCATCAGGGTACACATTACCCCCTCTATGACCATGCTTTTTGTATCGGGCATCCTTATTTTTTGCATGGGTATTTTATGCGAACAAGTTTCGGCTACTAGGAGAGAATTGAATAATAGGGTGGTGTAGGTTTGGGCTTTAAATAAGAGTGACCATTCCCACCCCTAACAGTCGAATAACTATGAATAAAAAGTGGCACAAATACCTCGTTTATTTATCGCTTGTTTTTTTGCTCATTGCATTATACCAAGCCGATTATTTAAAGATCCCACAAATACACTCCTACCCATTATTCCTTGGCGCCATTGTGTTATTATTTGTTGGTTTTGTGGTGCAAGCGTATGCATGGCAAGCAAGCCTTAAAAGTGCCGCTTACCAAGTTGCCTTTAAAGATTGTATTGCAGGCATGGGTTTGTCTATTTTTACCAAATTTATACCCGGCAAAGTGTTAATTATTGTAGGGCGAGCAGGCTATATACAAGAACGCTATAAGTACAGCCTAAGCGAATTATCAGCCTTGTCGCTCAATGCTCAAATTATAGAACTTTGGGTCGGTTTATCCATCGGGTCTATTGCCATAATGGTGCTAAATGGGTTTGAAAAATGGCGTTGGGTCGTGTTTTTATTATGGTTGGCTTTAAATGTGGCCATTTTTAGTAAATTGGCACATCAGATTGTAGAAAAAATACTGAAGTTAATTTTAAAAAAAGAAATTCATCTGCCTCAACTTTCTGCAAAAGCAGTATTTAAGGTAAGTCCTTATTTTGCGGCTTATTGGTTAATATGGAGCTTGGCTTTTGTGTGTTTTATTAATGCTTTGCAAGTTACCAACGTACCATTAATATGGGGACTTGGTTTTGCCCTAGCAACTCCACTAGGAATTATGGCCATTTTTACCCCTGGCGGCATTGGTATTAGAGAAGGCGTAATGGCTTCGTTTTTAGTACTAGCAGGTATGGAAATAGCAAGCGCAACAACCGTAGCAGTTTCTTCCCGCTTATGGTTTTTAATAGGTGAAACCTCCATCTTTTTACTAGCATTTTTAGTGCACAGTACTAAAGGCAGCATAGCAGCAAAGCAAGCAGGTAATCAGGAGTAAAAAATAGGAATTCTTATATTGCTAATTATAAGCATGTAAAATACACAAGCTATTCAATATAAAAACAGATGAGTGCTAGTTATATGAAATAAATATTTGAACAAGTAAGATTTACCTAGAATTTACCGTACTATTACTTACTTGCTCTTAAAATATAGTGTTTTGCTGCAAACACAAGGCTCATTTATAACGAAAAAGTAGTAACTTTGCACTCCCTAAAATAAAGTCAATAGATTTTAAGGGGATGTTTAATGTTTATAAGAACTAAAAAAACATCCACTAGAAAACAAATTACAGATAGTGAGCGTAAGCAAACAGTTTGGTTATTGACTACTAAAAAATATGAACATAAAACTGACCGCTAACAATAAAAGCGCAGCGAAGGTCTGATTACCGACCACTAAAAAACGTCAGCATAAAAACTGACAGCGCAGCGTTCTGACACAGAGCGTCAGCTAACGGTCTGAGAACTGACTACTAAAAAACGTCAGCATAAAAACTGACAGCGCAGCGTTCTGACACAGAGCGTCAGCTAACGGTCTGACAACTGACTACTAAAATATGGATAGTAAACAACTTCTATACATTGCGGCTTTTGGTTTTTTTATGATGTTATGCCTTGCCTACAGCAATCATTTTAATAATGGATTTTATTTTGATGATTCGCACACTATTGTAGGAAATCCACACATTAAAGACCTGAGTAATTTACCTACCTTTTTTACCGATGGCAGTACCTCTAGTACGCTACCCGGTAATCAGGCTTATCGGCCAATGGTAACGGTGCTTAATGCTATTGACTATTGGTTTAGCGGAGACAAACCAATGAGCGAGAAGTCGTATTATTTCCACCGTACCATTTTTGTTTTATATGTGATACAGTTGGTGTTGTTATTTTTTATGTTTCGTAACATCTTGCTCATTGCCTTTAATAAACATAAATGGACCGATTGGATAGCCCTGTTTGGTACGGCATTTTACGGTTTACATACGGCAAATGCTGAAACGATTAATTACATAATTGCTCGTTCCGACTCGTTTTCTACCTTGTGTATGATAGCTACTATTTTGTTATTTCAAATGGCTAACACTAGGAAACTTTATTTGTATTTAATTCCATTGGTGCTAGGTATTTTTACCAAACAAACAGGCGTAATGGTAGTGCCGTTATTGTTTATGTATGTATTGTTCTTTGAAGAAAAATTAAGAGGAGAAGAACTTTTTGGCAAGGTAAACCGCCGCCTAGTATGGAATACGTTGAAGAAAACATTGCCTGCCGTTTTAGTAGGTGTAGGCTTGTTTTTATTCAATCAGTTATACATGACCCCCGACTCGAATGTAGCTTTTAACGATGGCGCATCTAAACTAGGGTATATTACCACGCAGTTTTACGTGTTGGCACATTATGTAGGCAATTTTATTTTGCCCATTAACCTATCTGCCGACCCCGACATTTACATCTTCGATTCTCATTTTGACCATCGCATTATACTAGGCGTAATTGTACTAATTGCTTTATTGGCAGTAGCAGCTATCACCTTTAAAAATATGCGTACCCGACCCATTAGCTACGGTATTTTATGGTTTTATGTAGCGGCAGTACCTACCAGTATATTACCTCGTTTTCAGGTAGCTAACGATCACCGTACCTTTTTGCCTTACATTGGTTTTGTATTAGCAGTAGCTTGTTTTTTGGGTTGGCAAATGATAAAACGAGAAGAGCAGTTAAGCAGAAATCCAATTATAAAGTATGCGGCAATATTGTTGTTTACAGGCATTATAGGTGCGTATGCCTATGGCACACACGTACGTAATGATGTATGGAGCAGTAAGGAAAAATTATGGAGAGATGTAACCATTAAAAGCCCCAAAAACCCTAAAGGATATGTAAATTTAGGACTCGTTTTTATGAGTGAAGACAAAAAAGATTACAATAGAGCTTTAGAAGAGTTCAATAAATCGTTGGCTTTAGACCCTAACTACACAACCTTGCATATTAATATGGCTGCCTTAAAACGCAAAACGGGCAACCCCGATGAGGAAATAGAAGAACATTACAAAATGGCATTAAAACACGGTGATATTATGCCAGCATCCTACTTGTTTTATGCAGGATGGTTGCGAGAGAAACAGCGGTACAAAGAAGCCAAAGATTTATTAAAGCGAGGTTTACGAGTAGCTCCTGGACATGTGAAACTAGAACGTTCGTTAGGAAAAGTAGAAGCCAAATTAGCGGGTAACTACGGAGACAAAATAGCTATTCAACTCGAACAAATAAAAGAAAATCCTACCGCACAACTCTACCTCGAATTATCTGACTCTTACTATGGAGCTGGTAAATACAAAAAAGTGCTAGATGCTTGCGAACAGGTACTAGCTTTAGAACCCAACAATCAGTACGCTTTTAACAACAAGTGCTGTGCCTACAACAAACTCAAACAATGGGATAATGGCATTGCCGCCTGTAAAAAAGCCCTGCAACTAGATCCTAATTTTGAATTAGCCAAAGGCAATTTAAGTTGGGCAGAAGGAGGGAAAAAGAAAAGAAAGAAATAGTAATTTAGTAGCAGCTACCTTATACAACAGTAGCTGGCATTAAGGGACGCAAACTAAATAAGGGTCCGTTTTGACTTTATCTTTTTGTACTATCCTGCGTTGACAAAACCCTTATTACGCTTAGGCGTAATGCGGATTTTGCCGCCTTGTCTAGCACAAAAATATTTCCTCAAAATCGGACACTTATTTATTCTCCGTCCCTTAATGGACGGATTTGATTTTTCTGTTTCTTTAACCCCTATGTAACTTATTCACTATTTTAATCATTTGCAATGAAAACAGCAGTTAATCAATTAAAAAAAAGTATAGCACCTTATTTGGTAATGTGCTGTTTACTATTTTGTTTTGCAGCATGTAGCAACGGTACCGATAGCAAAACAAGCGAAAAAAAAGTAGGGAGTACTAGCCCTACGGTAGCCAAAGCAAATGCTACAAAAAAAGCGAAAAAAAGTACGGCAACTACAGATAAGCAAAAGGAATCTAGAAAGGATAAAAAAGCTAAAAGTAAAAATAAAAAGACAAAGAAAGATAGCAAAAAACCTTTAACAGATGCCGATAAAAAAAAGCTAGAAAACTCGGTAAAAGAAAACCAAGCGGCTATTGCTAAAGATGCTAAAAATGTAAAAGCATATAATACGCTTTGTGTTGCCTACATTAAATTAGGTAAATACGATAAAGCCATTGAATCCTGTAAAAAGGGATTGGCTTTAAAACCCGATGGTAAGTTGGTTAAAGCCAACTTAAAATGGGCGGAGAAAGAAAAATTAAAAAATCAAAAAAAGAAAAATGAACAACAAAAAAAATAACAAAAAAGTAATAAATAATTTTGCTAAATTATTTAATACACTATTAATTGTGTTGAGTTTAATGGTTTTAATACCTAGTACAACAGGCTGTGCAGGTAGTTCAGCAAAAGATAAAAAAACAGCTACTACTAAAGCTAAAAATAAAAAAACAGCCAGCAAAAAAGTTGCTGCTGCTAAACCTAATGCAAAAAAAGGAACAGCTAACAAAAAAGGAACGGCTAACAAAAAAAACAAAAAACCAACAACCAAATCAGCCAAAAAAGCAGCAGCTAAAAGGGCGGCATCAATGGAAAAGTACAAAAAGAAATTAGCCGAAAATCAAAAAATATTAGCCGCAAATCCGAAGAACTCTGCCGCAGCCGAAATTATTTGTACTAGTTTAATAAAACTAGGAAAACATAAAGAAGCCATTGCCGCCTGCGAAAAAGCCATTTCCTTAGCTCCAGAATCGAGAGGAGCGAAGAGAAATTTAGCAGTAGCGAAAAGTAAAGTAAATAAGAAAGCGAATAGTAAAAAGAAAAAAAGTAGTGCAGCGAAAAAGAAAACGAAGTAACTGTAAAGTAATAGCGATTGTTAATTAGGAAATTAAAATATGCTTGTTGCCATGTCAATAAATAAAGATTATAAAAAAATACTGTTTCTTAAATCTGCACTTACCGAGGACAACCCCTTTATGAGTACCGAAAAGGTGTTGGCATGGTTAAAATATCGAAATGAAGAAGTAAAAGTAAATATAGAAAAAATTAAGTTTTCTGAAATGAATAAATGGGGCTTCGATGCCGCAACAGGAAACTTAGTACACGACTCAGGCAGATTTTTTTCTATAGAAGGCTTACAGATTGCTACAAGTTGGGGAGAGGTTAGCGAATGGTCGCAGCCTATTATTAACCAACCAGAAATTGGCTTCCTAGGCATTATTACCAAAGAAATTGATGGCATTTTGTATTTTTTAATGCAAGCCAAAATAGAACCTGGTAATGTAAACTATGTACAACTTTCGCCAACTTTACAAGCTACTAAAAGTAATTACACACAAGTACATAAAGGCAAAAAGCCTTTGTACTTAGAGTATTTTCAAGATAGAGAAAATAATAAAGTACTGCTCGACCAATTACAATCAGAACAAGGCGCACGGTTTTTACGCAAACGCAACAGAAACATTATTATTCAAGTAGAAGAGGATATTGAAGTCCATGAAGATTTTTGTTGGGTAACCTTAGGGCAACTTAAAAAATTAATTCAGTTAGACAATATTGTAAACATGGATACTCGAACCGTTATTTCGGGTATTTCCTATGGCAATTATACTTCCGAAGTAGTTGATTTTTACACTTCTATTGCCAGTCCTAATGTTAAAGACGAACGCTTTAAAAAAGGCTTACTTAAATCTATATTAGATAGAGAAAATAGCCTGTATAGTTTTGATGATTTACTTTCGTGGATTACTGAGCAAAAAGCCTATTACGATTTAGATGTGCGTTCTATTCCATTAAAAGAGGTAAAAGCTTGGCATAAAGATGACTACAAAATATACCAAGAAGAAGGAAAATATTTTAGCGTAATTGGTGTAAATGTAGAAATTAGCAACCGGGAGGTAATGGTTTGGTCGCAGCCTTTAGTGCAGCCCGCACAAGAAGGAATTTGTGCCTTTATTGTAAAAGAAATTGATGGCATTTACCACTTTTTAACGCAATGCAAATTAGAATGTGGCAACCACGATATACTAGAATTAGCTCCTACTGTGCAATGCCTTACAGGTAATTACCGACATACCCCTAAAGGAGGATTGCCCTACTTAGATTATGTGCTAAATGTAAAACCCGAACAAATACGGTATCAAGCCTTACAATCGGAAGAAGGGGGGCGGTTTTACCGAGAACAAAACCAAAACATAATTATTGAAGCAGATGAAAACTTTCCAGCGCAATTACCTGCTAATTATAATTGGATTACCCTAAACCAATTAATTATGTTTTTAAAATTTAACAACTACTTAAACATTCAGGCTCGAAGCCTTATTTCGGCAGTAACCTTTATTTAAAAAATGTTGCTATTTAGCATTACGGTCTTAAATTGGAGTTAAGAGTTTACTGGTTACTGAGCGTAGTGGAAGTATAAGGTGAACGGGGGCAAATATGGCGATAATGTTTGTCTCTATATTTCTTTTCTAATACTTCGGCTACGCTCAGTAACCGAAAAAGCGAATTGAAATGATAAATTAATTGGATGCTGAATAATAACAATAACTAAAGAATCAGTTTTTATGAACAATCCCATAAAAATAGGCGTATTAGGATGTGCTAATATTGCTCAACGGTTGGTAATACCATCTATATTGCAAACACCCAATTTTGAGTTAGTAGCCGTAGCAAGCCGCAATGCAAGCAAAGCAGCCGATTATGCAAAACGCTTTAATTGCGAAGCCATTGAAGGCTACGAAAATATGGTAAGCCGAACAGATATTGATGCAGTATATATTCCTTTACCTATTGGAATGCACGAAGAATGGGCCATTAAATGTTTAGAAAGTGGCAAGCATGTTTTAAGCGAAAAATCATTAACCATTAATTTAGCCTCTGCCAAAAAAATGGTAGCGGCTGCTAGAGCAAATAATAAATTGCTCCTAGAAAATTTTATGTTTAAATACCACTCGCAACACGATTTTGTTTTTGAACATATTAAAAAAGGAACCATTGGAGAAGTGAGATGTATACGTAGCACTTTTGGTTTTCCGCCTTTTAGAGATAAAGATAATATTCGTTACCAAAAACAATTAGGTGGAGGAGCTTTGCTAGATGCAGGAGCATATACCCTTAAAGTTTCGCAAATGTTTTTGGGTAATAATTTAGAAGTGAGAGGTGCTTATGCTAAACAGGACGAAGCCTTAGGCGTTGATTTGCATGGCGGTGCTTTATTAGCAAATGCCGATGGGGTAATTTCGGAAGCCGCCTGGGGTTTTGATAATTATTATCAGTGCAGCTATGAAGTGTGGGGAAGCAAAGGAAAAATAATTGTAGAACGTGCTTATACTGCACCTCCTGGTTTTAAACCAAAAATAATTATCGAACAGCAAGACCAAAAACTAGAATACTTAGTAGCTGCCGATAATCACTTTGTTAAAACCCTAAATTACTTTTACCAATCCATTCAAGAAAATAAATTAGAAGATAATTATAGCGAGTTATTACAACAAGCACAATTGATGGAAGCAGTAGCAAAAGCAGCAAACATTAGCTAAATAAATTGGAGTTGAAAATTGACCTATTTATCTAAACGTTAAAAGTAGTTGACATTAAGCCAAGAGGCTTTATGCCCGTTACGCTCCAGCCGTGAGGCTGGACCGGGCAGCCGGGTCAAGCGTCCCCGCTTGAGCCAAACGGGTTCAAAGCCTCCCGGCTTGCAGCAAAAAGTGTAAACCGCTTAAATGAACATGTGTAAAAATTAAATATTATTTAGCCAAGTAGCTACATCATGCTTATATTGGTAGTTTAATAATTTTTCTAATTTACTCCCATCAAAAATAGTATCGCCCGATTCGATGGCTAAATCAATTGCTGGCCACTCAGAACTAGTTACGGCTACCTCGTATTTATGGGCAATTAATTTAGCAACTGCTGCTAGGCTCAATGCATCTGAACTGCCAAGATTATAGATGTTATTCTGGGTTTCTTGTTTGTTAATGGCTTTAATAATTAATTGGCAAACATCTTCTACATGACTAAAGGTGCGCTTTTGTAAACCACCACCATATAAAGGAATGTTTTCTTTTTTTAAGGCCCTGCCCAACATAAATCCTATCGTACCGTAAGAGTAAGCTTCGTCAATACAATTACCATAAGGCACGCACAATCTAAAAATGGTGTAGTTAATACCAAAAGTATGTTGGTACATTTTTAAATAGTTTTCGCAAGCAAATTTATTAACCGCATAAATCGTTTTAAATTCCTTTTCTGCGTCCTCTTTTAGCGGCATATCTTTTACCCCCTTATAAACCAACCTCGAAGAAAGAAAAACTACCCGAGCCTTACTTTGTGTTTCCTTCATTTGATTTAATACATTTAATAAACCTATTTCGTTTACGGTAATGTATTTTTCATAATGCTCAAATCCTACCTTTGTTCCATTTAATCCCGATAGTAAAAAAATAAAATCTACCTTAAAATCGAGTTGCGCCAACTGTTGGGTTTGGGTAATATCAATAGATTGATAATTGGGTAAATTATCTACCGATTGTGTTTGCAAATCGCAGTAATGAGTTTCGATATTTTGTTGTTGTAAAAACAAAATTAGATGGCGGCCAATATATCCGTTCGAGCCTATAATAAGTGCTTTCAAATTTTTAGAATTTAAGTGTTAAGCGTTTTGGTACGTTTACGGTAAAAGTTCAAAATTTTCATTCTCACTTCTGTTGGTAAAGAAAAAATAAACTCCTCTAAAAAATCGGCAGTTCGTCCTTTTATTTGTGGCAAAGCGGTACTAAGCATTAATTTGTTTTTACTGCTAGATAAAGGAGGTAATTCGTAGCCAAAATAATTAATTAAATCTTTACAAATATAATTCACCTTATCCAACTCGGCTTGCTCCATTTTAGTTTTCCATTTATAAGCGGCTTTAATATCAAGTGGTTCGGCCACTTTTTTATTCCACTCAAAAACGTTTTTAGGATTTTTATAGAAATTTAATAACTCCAAAGTATAAGGCACTTTTAGGAAAGAGCAAATTTTTCGCAAAGTATCTTCCGACTGGCCAAGTAAATCTTCAAAACGAATAATTAAACATTTTTTAGGATACTTTTTAGCAAACTTTAGGGCTTGTTTATTGTAGTAATTCCAACGTTCGGCAAGGGCCGCAGTATCGTTTAAATCAAAACTTGCCTGTTTAAACGATCTAACATTATCCCTAGGATCTCGTACCATGTGAATAAACTTAGCTTCGGGAAACGTTTTTAAGAGTTTGGGTAAAAACAAAGTATAGCCAGGGTTTTTGTCGCCTAAATAAACATTTTCGCTTTTTTCTTGTTCTCGGCTGTATTGCCAATACACCAATTTACAAAGGTGAGCAAAGGTAACATTAGGATGCTGACTTAAAATTGTTTTCTTGAGTACTTGCAGGTCTAATTTCCACCAGCGTATAATGCGTTCTTCTAAAGCCAAATCGTTGTAAAATGCTTCTAGCTTTTGTTTATCCCATGTTTTTACATGTTGGTATTTTTGGCTCAGGTGCATAATAAATAATGCTTCGGGAGCCACACATAAATCATCGTGTGCATCTAATACCGATTTAAGCAACCAGGTGCCAGAACGTCCTCGTCCAGTTATAAAAAATAATTTTTTATCCATTTTTTTGGATTAATATTGTTGTGATAATGTTACTATTCCGCATTCGCTAAATAATAGTAGAAGGTAGAGTGTACGCTTCGCTTTTGGTAGAAAGACGGCTTCGATTTCGCTATTTGCTAGGTAGTTTTTTAGTATTGGCTAATCAATTACCTACAAAACTCATGTGGCAAGCAGTCCTTATACATTATACCAAAGTACTTGCTACTCGTTGCTGAATAGTAACGTTGTAATAATTCTAAAGATCATTCACTCGTTCGGCAATAATATAGGAAGGACGATCTTTTACCGTTTCAAAAATACGACCTATATACAATCCAATCATTCCGAGTATAGAAATAATAAGCCCCGAAAAAAAGCAAAGTGTTAATATCAAACTCGTCCATCCTGCAACCTCTACGCCATTATAAAAGTAAATAAACAATTGCCTAACACCGAAAAAAATAGAAAGAAAGGAAATGAAAACGCCTAACTTAACGGTTAGCCGCAAGGGTTTATCCGAAAAAGACAAAATGGTTTCAATGGCTAAATTCAAACGTTTTTTAAAGGAGTAAGAAGAACGTCCATCTTCTCGTTCGGCATGTTCAATATTTACTTTTGTGCGATTAAAGCCCACCCATTGCAACATCATAGGGTAGTAGCGGTTGTAATCTCGCATAGTTTGCATTGCATCAACGGCTTTTCGGTTGTACAATACAAAGTTAGCAACCGATGGGTCTTGTTCTGTATCGGTTAAATAACTCATAATGCGGTTAAAAGTCCTAGAAAAAAATTTTTTCAAGAAATCATCTTGTCGGTTGGTTCTACTTGCTAGTACAATATCGTAGCCCTCCTGTGCCTTAGCGTATAGTTTATGTATTTCGCTAGGTCGGTCTTGTAAATCGCAGTCCATTGTTATTACCCATTGTCCCTTGCTCTCATCAAGTCCAGCATTTAAGGCATACTGTTGTCCAAAGTTTCTACTTAACTTTACCCCTTTAACCTTTGGGTTGTTTAAGCAGTTAGCTTTAATCTTATCCCAAGAATCATCCGGCCCACAGTCTTCTACCAAAATAATTTCAAAATTATCAGTAATCTTAGCCACCTCTTTGCTAATTTCGGCTACTAGCTTATCTACAATATTAGCAGCCCTGTAAACTGGGCTTACTACGGATATATATGGTTCGCTTTTCATTGGGTTTAAAAATTTCTTGAAAAAAAGAGTGGAGCGGTGTTGTTTGTGCTTTTAAATAAGTAAGCAAGAATAAAACTAAATTAATAGGCTGTTTTTATTCATGCGTAAAATAGGATGAAATGAGTGTGCTATATACGTATAGTAGGGGTAATTTGAATGTGGTTTATACAAAAGCAATGCATTTCTTTGCTACCAAAAAGAAAGTAGAATTGATTGGCAAATATACACAGAAATACACGATTTTTTGGGAATACCTATAATCATATAAAATAAAGTGGGTTAACTATAAACAAGTACAACTGACAGAAAGACGTTTAAGAACTAGTAATAGTCACCTAATTAAAGAAGGTGTTTAGGTATTTGTTAAGGTGATATCGGACTATAAAAAGCCTTTACTATTCATCATTTATAGCCAAATGAAAATTTTAAAAGGATGCCGAATGGTGACAAAAAGCCCTGTAAATGGTCTTACTAAATCCAAGCATGGCGACAGTAGGCATTTGTAAATCGTGTTATTTTTAAGGCATTTATATATTTAAGCTTTTGCAGTTACATTATTTAGGCAGCTTTTTGTTTTTTTTAACAAATTAATGTCAATTTTTGGACTCCTCGTATAATGAATCTGAATTAATAGCTCTATATTTGCACTCCCTAATTTTTAGGCACATGCTTACGTAATGGGGCTACTACTTTAGTTTTATTTTTTATCATAGATGGATAATGGTTTTTATTGATTAAATCCTTTTTTTGTAAAAAAATAACACGCTTCTTGCCAGACTAAAAACACATCAGCACTCACTTTATAGCATATTCTGCATATAATTAATAAGAGTTTAGAGGCTATTATCCTTCGGTTTAAACAATTAGTTATTGTTTCAATAAGAATGGCAGCTTCCTTACAATTTAAATTAACGGTATTTATAAATGGCATCTCGAACCATCACTTTAGTTATCACCTCCATATATTGGATAGTGTGTTTGTTTATAACAGGCTTAATATTTTGGGGGTTGAACAAAGGATTCGATTTAACGGACGAAGGTTATCATATGATGAACCTTGCCAAACCCGATGAAACGCCTGCACGATTTCAATACCAGCATTATTTTAATCAAGTACTAGGTTTTTTTAACCTCGGTATATGGGGTTTTAAAATCGTACGCTTATTACTAACCTTAATTGGTTCCGCTATATTTTCTTGGGGACTGGCACAATGGATAGGCTCGCTTTCTAAGTTTAAACAGTCGTTTAAACAAGCATTTCTATTGATATTCCCTTTTATAACGATGGCTTCCTTTATTAGCTACTCCTTACAGCCTCGTACCCTTTCCTACAACAACCTTACCCTTATTGCACTACTCATAGCTAGTGGACTGGTGTTTTTCTATGTTAAAAACAGTAGAATGCCTGGTGAAAATGGTGTGCGTAACAATCGTATTGCATTAGCTGCCTTGGGTTGGACCTGGCTATTCCTGTTTTTCTGTAAATTTACTTCCGCCATTTCCTTTGCTATCATGTTTATTCCATTGGTGTTTTTTATGCGATGGAATCATAAAAACTTAAAAGCAGCAGCAGGCGATTACCTATGGTTTGGGCTTGGTTTGTTAATAGGCATTTTGCATTATCACCTCACCATCGATTCGTTTTTTACTTGGTTTGCCGATTTAAAGGAAGAAATGGGTATGGTGCAAGGGCATAATCCAGAACGGTTGCTAGGAGCTTATTTGCGAAACACCATTAATTCGTGTGCTCGTAGTATGCGTTTTTCCTATGTCCTGTGGTTTTTGCCCATTTTAGCAGTAGCTATCGAACGAAATATACATCGAATAAGCAGCAACGAACGCCTAATTAAGGCAGGCAAAATGGTAGCGGCACTAATATTCTTGGGGTCTTTTACCTATTTATGCTACCGAGTTTTAGGACGAGGCCAGTACAAAAACCGCTTCTTGCCTTTGTTTTATTTTTGGTATTTACTACTAGCAGGCTTTTTGGTACTTAGTAATTTGTCGTTGCCCCACATTAAAAAATTATTTAAAACACGCTATGTTTACGAAATATTAATGCTCCTCGTATTTTTATTAGGTGTTCCTTATGTAGGTTCGGCAGGTACTAACAATCCATTAAGTTTACAAGTAATGCAGTATATGTTTGCTTGGTTTGGTATTGTATATATACTATCAGCTATTATCGCAGGTTTCCGTAAAGAGTGGAATTTGTCTTATGTGCTATTAACGGCATTAGGTATTTTTTGCACCGCACAGGTTTTTCATGGTTATTTCTACTGCCATCAAAGGGTTAAAGGCGATATTACCGTTAAAACCGAAGTGTTTGACGACCTGCCTGGAGCAAATAATATTTATTTTAATAAAGAACGATTTGACCTCGTAGAAAAAGTGAGAAACGCCGTATTTACTAAAACCAATTACCAAGCTAACGATCCTATCATTGCTTTTCACTTGCCAGGCATGGTATACATGTTGGATGGCGTAACGCCTGGCGATTCGTGGTATAAAAGTACTCGAACTACAGCCAATTGTTACAATTTAAGAAAAACGAGTCTTAAAAACCTAGAACGCTTAATGTTCATTATTCCAGATGGGCAATTTGTTATTCCTGGTCAAGTAGCATGTTTAAAGGATGTGGGGGTTAATTATATGGAGGATTATTACCTGCTAGAAAGTATAGACAAAGGAGGAGGCAAAGCATTAAATATTTTCGCACCTAAAAACTTAATTAAACCCGACGTTTTTGCATCAAGCGATTTCATGTCTGCTAAAGATAAAAAACAATTGGATTTAGGACGCAACAAGACCCTTCGTAAAATTTGGAAAATGGAGGAGGATGTTCAACGTCGTCCTAGCGTGAAAAAGTTTTTAAACCTAGGGTTAGCCTACAAAGAAATTGCTGAGTACGACGATGCTATTAATGCATTTAACGGGGCTATTAATATGAATGAAACTGCTAAACGAGCGCATTGCGAGTTATGTAATACTTATATTGTTAGCGACGAAGAAGACCTTGATGTTATTAAGGAAGCTTGTGCAAAAGCAAAACAGCTAATGCCAAAATGTAAAGTGCCTGCTAAATACTTAGATTAAATATTTTAACCCTGTTGTAAATCACTACTTAAATAGTAATGGAGTTTATGAACCCTAATTCAAATGCATCCCCTGGCGGTAAATATGCATATATACTAGCATTTGCAGCGGTACTAATACTTGGCCTGAGCATTATTTTCTTGTCGCCTCGTAGTACCATTAATGCCGATGCTAAACGCTATTTAACGCAAGCTAAAGTAATTAACGACTACGGATTGCTTGGCGGATTTGAACGTTTGGCCGATAGCTATATAGGACGTATGGAACGTGCATTAAGTGGTAAAGGTGGTGGCTCTTTACCGCATCATCCGCTTAGAGCAGGACGTATTATATTGCATAGTTTGTTTTTAAATATTACTCCTACGATGCAGGCAAGCTATATTATGTCTGTTATATTTTATGTGCTAATTGGTTTGCTGTTGTTTTATTTTTTAAGCAAAATATGGAACGAAAAAGTAGCCTTTATTGCAACTAGTTTAGCCCTGCTATCTCCCTTGCTTTTAGGATATGCCGCCAAGCCTTTATCAGAATCGCAGTACTATTTTTTTATGCTACTGTGGTTGTTTTTACTCATTAGGTATTTAGAGGAGCCTAGCAATCGTAAAGCTGTTGTACTTGCTATAGTGCTTGCACTCTGCCTAATGTTTAAAGAAATTTACATCCTATTTTTCCCTTTTATTGGGATAAGCTTACTGGCAACTAAATTTTTATACAATAAAAACATCAGCTATTTGCAAATAGGAATTATCTGCGGATTACCATTCCTCATTTTAATTCCAGTATACTTTATTTTATTTGGTGGTTACGAAAAAGTATGGTCTATGATACAGATGCAGTCGGAAAGGCATTTGTTAGGTCCTACACGAGGGTTTTCTCGCTTAGAAAAACAAGGACCGTGGTACCAATATTTTGTGGATTTTATGATGCTATCGCAGTTTGCATCGCTAATATTTTTAACAACTGCACTAAGTGTTTTATACTTTTTAAAAAATAATAAAAAGCAATTTTTTGCCGTAGCAGTTTTATTGTCCTTTTTTATTTACTCGGTATTTGCTTTCGATTTGTTGATTAAACATGTAAGGTATGCCGTTTTTTGGGAAGCTATTTACCGCTTATTTATAACCTTGGCATTGCTTTATTTAGCGCCTAAATTATTTACCAAACAACTACACCAAATTGCCTTTATAGGAGGTATGTGTTTGTTAATAGTGTTTAACGATTTAAGCCAATACCATAAGTTTTTTGTAACGTATAAAGTAAAAAAAGTAACCGCTTATGCCTTGTCTACCAAAGAGGGCTTTTTTAGTCCACAGTTAATGCGTGGCGGCGGTGGTGGTAAAAGTAGAAGGCCAGCAGCAGGTAAAAAGTTACTGAGGAAGTCTAATACCTATATGAAACAACAAGAGTACGAAGAAGCACAATTACTAGCCGAAGTGCTATATACCTATTTTGACAATAATAAAAACATACAGTATAATCTATGTTATTCGTCTCTTAAACTAGGATATTTTGATGAAGCAGAACAGTACTGTACAGAGTTGGTAGATAATTTTGGCGAGCAAGAAATTATCGACAAACTATACGCTAAAGAAAATGAATACACCAGAGAAGAAAGGGCATTTTTAAAGCAACTGAAAAATGTAGATTAATTATTCGTTATGAAAAAATTTATCTTAAATACCCTATTAGTCGCCTTATTAGTTTTAGTCGCTAGTATTGGTTTTAGAGCTAGCATGGGCTTGCCCTATGGATGGATTAATGCCGATATATACGATCACCAAGTAGCTTACGAAAATAATAAGGATAAGTACAATGCAATTATTTTAGGTGCTAGTAGTGTAAGAACCATTAACCCAACTATATTTAATGCCGAAATGGAAGAGATTTCGGATATAGATATGAACTTGTTTAATTATGCCGTTTCTGCAGGAGTTGCTTTTGAGATTAATTACTTGTATGAGCAAATAATGGCGGCAGAAAATACAGGACTAAAATATTGTATTTATCAAGTAAGATCGATTAATGATTCTGCGAGTGAACGGTTTATGGAAAAAAATAGACACACGAGCCGTAATAGATATTGGCTAAACAAGGGAATGTACTGGAACAGCCTTAAATCGCTTTTTGCCCTAGATAGTCCGCTTTATCCAATACAAAGAAAATTAAAAGTCGCCTATTTTTATACCGAAAATTACGCAGGCAACCTCTTTAATATTGGTTTAAATGGAGATTTTAGAAGATTTGACAATGTAGCAAAAAGAAATAAAAGAAGGCGAAAACCTAACTGGAATGGATTTTATGGCTACAAGGGCTACAAAAACAAACACTACAAAAGAGATGCCCTAAATAAAAACCCAAACTCCTTAGCCGATATTTTTAGGATAGAGCAATACAATGCAAGTATTAAAACTTTTCAGGAGAAAAAATTTGATAGAGAAGTAAACAAAGCTTACTTAAATAAATTACTCACACTTAAAACACTAGCCGAGAGCAAAGGGGTTAAACTCATTTATTTTATACCACCTTTACTTAGAAACCCAGAAGTGTACGAAGAGCTAGGAGTTCTTTATGAACACTTGCCGGCAGATAGTAAAATAGAAATGTCTAATGCGCATCGGTTTCCTGATTTGTACCGGCATTTTAACTGTTATGATGCAGGACACTTAAACCGTTATGGTTCCGAAATTATTTCTCGGCTGCTTGCCAATGAAATAAATCTTTTGCTAGAAGGGCAAGGTAATTTAACCAACCAAAAAGTAAGCGAAATTGTAGACGGAGCTAATGAAATTGCCAAAGATAAATACAAGCAACCTCCTAAAGTAACCCAAAAAAGAAAAAAAGATTGGTCTGCTGACCCCGAATATAAAAGATTAATAGAGGAGTCTTTAAAGTTTAAAGGCGAAGGTGATCTTGAAAATGGAATTGCATCGGCAACAAAAGCACTAGAAAGAAATCCTGATATTTTAAAGGCTTATATGATTTTGAGTGTTTTGTATATACATACAGAAAACTGGGAAAAAGCAGAGCAAATGTGTAAAAAGTCAATTAGCATGAATCCCAGGTCGAGAATGGCCAAAGCTAATTACCAATGGTTTAAAAATGCAAAAGCAAATAGTCAATCAGTAACAGAATAACTTGTTTTTTCATTTTGGTTCAGCCGTTAATTTAATGATGTAAAAAATACAAATGCTTTTTAATTCTATAGAATATCTATTTTTCCTTCCACTAGTATTCATCATCTACTGGAGTCTAAAGGGGCACTTAAAGAGTCAAAATCTTTTTGTGTTAGCGGCAAGTTATTTCTTTTATGGTTTGTGGGATTATCGGTTTTTGTCCTTAATTATATTTAGTTCTGTAGTTGATTATTTCATCGGATTAAATATTCACCAGCAAAAATCAGATAAAATAAGAAAAGCATTACTCGCAACCAGTATTTGTGTTAACATAGGGCTGCTCATTGTATTTAAATACTATAACTTTTTTATAGGGAGCTTTGTCGATTTATTTCAGCTATTTGGTGTAAGTTTAAATGTAGCTACCTTAAATATTATACTACCCGTTGGTATTAGTTTTTATACTTTTCAAACATTAAGTTACACCATTGATATTTACAAAGGACAACTTAAACCAACTAAAAGCGCCCTTAACTTTTTTACCTTTGTTGCCTATTTCCCACAACTAGTAGCTGGACCAATTGAACGGGCAGCCAACTTACTGCCGCAAATTGAAAAAGCTAGGTCTTTTGACTACGATAAGGCAAAAGATGGAATGAGGCAAATACTTTGGGGCATGTTTAAAAAAGTAGCTATTGCCGATAATTGCGCCATTTATGTTGATAGCATTTTTTCTAATCAAGCAGAATTATCGGGAGCAATACTTTGGTTAGGAGGCTTGTTGTTTGTAATACAAGTTTATTGCGACTTTTCGGGCTACTCTGATGTTGCCATAGGTACTTCGAGGATACTCGGAATTAACCTCATGCAAAACTTTAGTACCCCTTATTTTGCCCTTAATACAACCGACCTCTGGCGACGTTGGCACATATCTATGTCTACTTGGTTTAGAGATTATATTTTTAATCCTATTGCTTTACGCTACCGAAGGCTAGGAGCAAAGGCACTTTACCTAGCCACGTTTCTTACTTTTGTTTTAATTGGCTTGTGGCATGGCGGCAATTGGACTTTTATTGTTTTTGGCTTTCTTCAAGCTATTGCATTAAGTTTAGAAATTGCGACAAGTAAACGTAGAAAAAAGTTTAGAAAGAAAAAACGATTTTTAAAAACCTACTACTTTTTTAGCTGGCTATTTACCATGCTATTTTGGTTTTTTGTGTGTATTATTTTTAGATCTAAAAATATTACATCGTGCTTTGAGTACTACCAAAATATGTTTAAAAATAACCACGACATTTCTATACTGTTTACTAAGTATAATCTAAGCGTCGAAATTTTAGGAGTTATTTTCTTTTTTACAGCTATTATGTTTTGCTTCGAATGGTTTAATAAAGACAAGACCCATTCTTTAGCTAATTTGCCTAAAATAAAACCGCTTAGATATGCATTGTACGTTTTTTTAAGTCTAGCAGTATTGCAGTTTTTAAATGGAACAACCGCATTTATATACTTCCAGTTTTAAAATAGTACTAGTACAGGGTACTTGCAGCATGATAAAAAAACGTATTATAAAAGCTTAGAAAAAATAATTACTTTTGCGGTGATTTTAAACTCACCTACTATTAGTTATCAACCCTAGAGCTACACTATTACTGCATTACTCATCACAACTCTATAAACAACAATTAGTGACAGACGATACATTTTATTTTGTTTCTGTCACTTAATATATCTACAAGCAAAGAATTTAACCTATGCAGCTTAAAAGTTTTAATGCACTCAAAAAAAATCTTAAAAGAGAAGCCCTTCCCGAAAAAGCCATTAAAGTGGCTCTTTTAGGCGACAGTGCTACGCAATTACTTAAAACGGCCATTAAAGGGTATGGCTACGAGGAGGCGATTAACTTTGAGGTGTACGAAGCCGACTATGACCAAATAGAACAAGAGGTGTACAATCAAGGGTCGGAACTTTATGATAAAGCTCCCGAATTTGTAATTATTTGCCCTTCCTCCGAAAAATTATTACATGCTTTTCATAAAGCGAGCCTTGCCCAACAATATGAGTTTGCAAAAACGCAAAACGAAAAATGGGTCGATATTTACCAAACCATCAACAGTCAAATAACTACCAAAGTTATCCTTTTTAACTTTCCTTTTATTAACGACAATGTTTTTGGAAACTATGCCAATAAAGTAGAAGCTTCGTTTTCTTACCAACTAAAAAAACTCAACTTAGCATTAATGGAGCAAAGCTTTCAGTTGGGTAATTTATTTATATTCGACTTTGATGCCTTGCAAAGCCAAATAGGATATAACACAAGACTTACCCCCAAGTTTTACTACAGCGCACAAATGGTGATGTCGATAGAAGTGCTGCCAAGAATTGCTAAAGAACTAGCAGATATTATGCTGGCAATTAAAGGAAGCAAACTGCATAAATGCTTAATCCTCGACCTTGATAATACAACCTGGGGAGGCATAATTGGCGATGATGGAATAGAAGGAATACAAGTAGGGGGCCTAGGTTTAGGAAAGGCGTTTACCGAATTACAACAATGGGCCTTAGCCCTAAAAAAACGAGGTATTATACTTTGTATTTGTAGTAAAAATACCGACCATATTGCCAAAGAACCATTCGAAAAACATCCCGATATGGTTTTGAGATTAAGCGATATTTCGGTGTTTGTAGCCAACTGGGAAAATAAAGCCGATAATATTAGACACATAAAACAAGTGCTAAATATTGGTTACGACTCGATGGTTTTTTTAGATGATAACCCCTTTGAAAGAAACCTAGTAAGAACCGAACTACCAGAAGTAACCGTACCCGAATTACCCAAAGACCCTACCGAATATATGACCTACATCAGAACCCTCAACCTTTTTGAAACCGCCTCTTATTCGGAAGAAGATAATAGCAGAACACAACGATACCAAGAAGAAGCTAAACGACTTTCTAATAAAAAAACATTCAAATCTATTGGCGGTTATTTAGAAAGCCTAGAAATGAAAGCCGCCTCTAGTGCCTTCAACGACTTTTCCGTTCCAAGAGTAGCGCAACTAACGCAAAGGTCTAATCAATTTAATCTTCGTACTATTAGATACAGCGAAGCCGATATTAAAAAAATAAAAGATAGTGACGCTTTTGTTACTAATCAAGTCTTATTAAATGATAAATACGGTGCCTATGGTTTAATTAGCTTAGTAATAGGCGAAAAACAAGGCGAAAAACTATTTCTCGATACTTGGATAATGAGTTGTAGAGTATTAAAAAGAGATGTAGAAAAATTTGTTTTAAACGAATTGGTTGCCATTTGTAAAGCTCAAGGAGTTTCGCAAATAGTAGGCGAATGGATTGAAACGAAAAAAAATATTATTGTAAAAGACCACTATAAAAATTTAGGATTTGTAGAACAAGAGGAACGGTGGTATTTAGATGTAGCGTCTTATAAGCCTCTTAAAACATATATACAACATGATACAGAATAAATTAGGCTATATTGTAGAATATATTAGCGAAAAAAATCCTAGGCATGGGAAAAAACTAAGAAAGCAATTAGGAAACCTTTCGGAAGAATATTATGCAAGCGCAGAAGCATTTTTTGATAATTACGAACGGTTTAGCCTTAAAGAAGGTAAAAACCTAGATTATGGTATTGATTCTTATTTGAAAATGCTTACAGACATGTTTAATGAATACCTCATCTTTGCTAGAACAGGAGAGTATTCATGTAAATCTTTTGATGATGCCTATAAGAAAGTATATAATAACCCCAACATTATGGAGTACTATATGCACGGGCTTTTAATGTCGCAATACTTATGGAAACATCACCACGAAATTTCCTTGTTTTTTGAAGCTTCCATTGGGAAATATGCCACCAACAGGTATTTAGAAATAGGCGGCGGCCATGGACTATACCTCGCTAAAGCTATGGAGATTTTTGGTCCAGATGCTTACTACGAAATGGTTGACATTTCAAAAAGCTCGCTAGAGATGGCCAAATCTTTTAATGCAGAGAAAAAGGTAACTTATAAATTGCAAAATATTTACAATTATGAGTTAGAAAAGCAATTTGATTTTATTACAATGGGCGAGGTTATCGAGCATGTAGAAGACCCCGTAAGTATATTAAAGGCACTAGGTAATTTACTTACCGAGGATGGAACCGCCTTTATTACCACCCCAACAAATGCACCCGCTATTGATCATATTTATCTTTTTAGAAATGAAAAGGAAATTGAAGACGTAATTATGGATAGCGGATTTTATATAAAAGAAAAATTAAGCGTTTATTCAGAGGATGTTTCCAAAGAAGAAGGCGAAAGAAGAAATATTGCACTGTTATATGGTGCGTTCATTAGTAAAAATAAATAACAAAAATGAAAGATTTTAATGCGGTATTAAGCGACTTTAATACCATCTTTATTGATATTTTAGACGATGAAGACATCGTTTTAACCACCGAAACAACAGCCGAAGATATTGACGATTGGGATTCGCTAACGCATATCCAATTGGTTGTAGCTATTGAAAAGCATTTTAAAATACAATTTACTGCAACAGAAATCGAATCGTACAAAGATGTAGGTGCGATGTGTCAAGGTGTAATTGATAAACTAAGCTAAGTGAAAAAAGATGATGTATTTCAGGATTCGTTTGAGGTAAATGAAGCCGTTTATCAAGGCTTTCTTAATACCTTTAACGACCATAATCCATTACATACTAACCCTGATTTTGCAGAGAAAAAAGGATTCCCTCACGTAGTAATGCATGGAAATATCCTTAATGGATTTCTATCTTACTTTATTGGTGAGGGTTTGCCAACTAAAGATGTGATGATCATATCGCAAGCAATTAGTTTTCACAATCCTTTTTATTTAAACGATAAAATTGCGTTTACCGCTAAAATTAAGGACGTAACAGCATCTGTTGGTGTGTATAATTTTAAATATAGATTTACCAACGAAGCCAATAAGCTAATAGCTAAAGGTACTATTCAAATAAAGTTGCTTGCATGAACATATTAATTACAGGAGGCTCCTCTGGATTAGGAAATGCGATGGTAAAAACATTTCTGGAACAAGGAAATCATCAGTTATACTTTACCTACAGAAACTCGAAACAACAAGCCGAGGAAATGGTTGCAGGAAATCCTAATTGCCAAGCCATTAAATGCGATTTTAACGAGCAATCAGATATTGATGCGCTCATTGAACAATTAAAAACGTGGGATTTGGATGTGCTCATTAACAATGCTTATGGGCGCATCAATAAAACGCACTTCCATAAAAAAAGGATGGAGGAATTTGCATCCTCATTTCAAACTAATATTTTACCGCTTATTGCAATTACACAGGCTGCTGTACTTACTTTTAAAAAGAAAAAAAGTGGTAAAATTATTAACATTCTTTCTTCTGCAATTATTAATACACCTCCTGTAGGATGGTCTACTTATGTAGCAGAAAAAAATTACGTTTTAGGGCTTAGTAAAGCCTGGGCAACCGAGTACGCAAAATTTAATATATCCTCCAATTGTATTTCGCCATCCATGATGCGTACTCCGTTAACCGCAGATGTAGATGAAAGAATATTAGGTGGTATTATTGCTGCACATCCAAGAAAAGAATTACTGACGGTTACAGAAGTAGCTAAATGTGTAGCTGACCTTTCTAATGCTACTAACCATATTAATGGTATTAACATGGTAATTAATGCAGGACAAAACATTGCATAGCTAGTGGCTCAAAACTTAGGTTACAGTGTACTAGTGTAATTGGTATGGCTTACTATTCCTTACTTCGTATCAACGTTTTTTGCTGTTACTAGCTTTAAAAACAAATCTCCTCATTTATTATATACTACAAAAACAACAGTTCAAAACTAATTTACATTTTTCAAAAAATTAGCTTTGTGTTATTTTGCGTAAATTTGCACTTTCAAACAAAAAAGCAAACAAAGATTCAATAATAGTCAATTATGAAATCGGATCGCATATTTTGGGCTTTAGCGGCCTTCTTTCTTATGGTTTTAATTTGGACTTACTCCAATCATTATGACAATGGTTTTCATTTCGATGATTTTCATACCATTACTAGTAATAAGGATATTCGTGATTTTAGTAATCCAAGTAAATTTTTTACGGATGGTACTACGGGTACTTCCAAAGGAGGTATTAATTACCGCCCTATGGTAGCCCTTATGAATGCCTTCGATTATTGGCGGGCAGGCGATTATATCCCCAGCTATTTTCATCGGCACATCTTTTTTTGGTATGTCGTCCAGGTAATGATGATGTTTCTGGTGTTTAAAAACATCATGGATAAATACTATAAAGACGAGTGGAATAGATACATTGCCCTGTTTTCCGCAGCCTATTTTGGCGTGCTTACCATTAATGCCGAAACCGTCAATTACGTCATCTCCCGTTCCGATGGCTTTTCCACAATGGCTATGGTCGCCGGCATCTGGTTTTACCAGATGAAATTTACTCGAAAGTTTCATCTCTACCTCCTGCCCATGATAATTGCCCTGCTCACCAAGCAGTCGGCCATTATGTTTCCGCCCATTTTGTTTATGTATATCCTGCTTTTTGAGGAAGAATTTACCTTCGAAAATTTCCTGGGACCCGAAAACCGTAAGCGCATTTTAAATACCATGATTAAAGCAGCACCTGCATTTATTGTGGGGGTAGGGCTGTTTATCTTTAATCAAAAGGTAATGACTCCCATTTCGGGCTACAATAAAGGACGCTCTAAATGGCTCTACTTTATTTCGCAATGGTACGCTATTGCAGTATACACAGGCAACACCATTATTCCTGCTAAGTTAGTAGTAGAAATGGATCTAAAACTAGCCAAGTCTATTTTTGACTCAAAAGTAATTTTAGGGGCTATTGTTAACCTCGCTATTATTGCATGGGGATTGTGGGGCATGAGGGAGAAAAAATACTACCCAATTGCTTTTGGTATTATTTGGTTTTACCTAGCGTATGTGCCAGCATCAAGTATTGTACCCCGTTTCCAAGTATCCAATTTTCACCGTTCCTTTTTCCCTACCGTAGGATGGGCTTTGGCCGTAGGTTGGACGCTCGGTATTTTTGCTATTAATAACAAAGAAAAAATTAAAAACAACCAAGCCTTGCGCTATGGTATACCCGCCGTAGCTACCTTTATTATTATGTGTTATGCCTTTGCTACACACCAGCGTAATACCAAATGGATAAACGACGAAGTACTTTGGTATGATGCCGTAGAAAAAGGAAGTAAAAGTGGTAGAGTACTCAAATTTTGGGGCGATGTGCTTAAAAAAAGAGGAAAGAAAAAAGAAGCACTAGAAACCTATAATAAAGCTTTAATTTATTGGCCCATTAACCCTGGTTTAAACCTTGCGATGGCAGATATTAAAAAGGAAATAGACCCCAATATTAATCCCGACGAAATAGAAGTACATTTAAAAGCAGCTTATAAAAGGGGAGGCGTTTCGCCCACCTCTTATCGAAAATATGGCAAGTTTTTGTATCAAGAAAAACGCTATAAAGAAGCTAAAAAAGTGCTAGAAAAAGCCGAGCGCATTAAGGAAAAAACCGATATGCACATTAATGAAAAAGAAAAATGTCGTAAGCTTTTGGCTAAAGTACTTGGCCACATGGAAGAAGGAGTTCAAAGTGAGGTTGACTCGTTACTAAGTATGATTGCTGAAGAACCCTCCAACACCAATAAGTTATACGACAAATTGGCCAACGTGTATTACAAATCAGCACAATACGATAAGAGTGTGGAGGCAGCCCAACAATCTATTAGTAGGAAAGAAACGGCTAAGGCTTACAACCTTTTATGCATTGCTTACAATAAGAAAAAAGAATGGGATAAAGGTAAAGCCGCTTGTGAAAAAGCATTGGAAATAAAACCAGAGCATAAAAAAGCTAAAGCTAACCGAGACTGGTCTATTAAAGGAAAAGAGAAAGAAGAAAAGGCAAAAGCGAAAGCTGCTGAAAAGAAATAAGGGCATGTTTCAGCAGCCTCAAAAGATAGTTGACACTTTTAGCTGCAAGCCACAGGCCATAGCCGTCAGGTTATCAGAAAACCTCTTTTAGAAGAGTATTGTAAATC
>JAHDBT010000483.1 GCA_020630215.1 Bacteroidota bacterium | reverse complement strand
AATTTCCCTAAAAAATATGCTGTTACGGCTATTTATCACCTAAGAGGCAATGTTAACGAATGGACCAACAAACCTAATATTTCCGCAGGTGGCGGATGGCACCATAAACGAGAACGAATACTAGCAGTAGATACCTTTCATACTGCTACCCCTAATGCTTGGACAGGGTTTAGAAATGTATGTGAGTGGAAAAAGTGGACGTACTAAAAACATCCAATTTATTAGGTTTGGAATTCTTATAAAAAAAATGTATTTTGTTCCATTATTATATCGTTATAAGACTTTAAAAACCACAACTACCATGAATAAACGCTTACTTGCATGCGCTAAAACTTTTACTGCGATTTTCCTTTTCACAGTTTTTTTTTTCCCTTCTCTTTATGCACAACAGGTTTGGGAATATGCACCAAATACCGATTCGGGAAATGTAGTTTTTGATATGATAAGCCTCGATAATGGCAACATTGTTACAACAGGGTGGTCCAATCATCATTCCGCAACGGCTAGTAATCAAGTACATATTACAGTACTTTCTCCAGATGGTGAATTACTAGCTGAACATTTTTTTGGCGGCCCAAACTCCGATTCTAGCCGAAAGATTATTCAAACAAACGATGGAGGCTTTTTAGTTACGGGAATTACTCGTAGTTTTAGCGACGACCAAAATATGGACATTTATTTACTAAAACTAGATAGTGAATTTAACCTTGCTTGGGTTAAACTTATTGGCGGCGATTATTTGCAATATGCACACCATACCTTAGAATTAAGCAATGGCGATTTACTAGTTGCTGGAGCACGCAAATACGGAACAGAAATATATGTTGGTAATCTAAACGACAATGTTTACTTTGATTCGATGGGTTACCTTATTCGGTTAAATGCGAATGGGGACATCCTTTGGGAAAGAGACTATGACCATCTCAATCAGATAATTTATAAAACTATTGAAAAAGAGGATGGAAGTATTGTTTATTTAAGTCATGAAGGGATACCAGGAACAGCGAATTACTACAATCATTATAACACCAAAATACTGCTCTCTAATGTTCAAGGAAATGACGGTACTCCTATATGGACAAAAACCCATTTTCCAGAAATAAACTATGATAGTGATGATTATCCTTCTGTTCATGCCAATGACTTTATTGCAACAGAAACAGGCTATTTAATTGTTGGCATGAGAGACCCCTCAGCAGGAAGCGGCAAGGCTTATTTCCTAAAAACAGATATGGAAGGAAATATGCTTTCAGAGAAAAATTTATTAGAGGGTTCTTCTGAAGCTCATAGTATTGCAGAAACATACGATAGAAATTATGTAGTGCTTGGCGACGGTAATAGCATTTTAACTTCCCAAACTAGAGATGTATTTATACAAAAAATAAGCCCTTTTGGTGGCGAATTATGGTTCAGTTGCTATAGCAGTCAATCACAACAAAACCCCGCAAAAATTTTAGAGTCTGAAGATAAAGGTATTTTAGCGGGTGGTTCTCAAGTTATTGCATCCAATTTTCACTCTCGTATTTTTAAACTAAACCCCGAAGGTAACTTAGCAGCCTTTAACCCTACAGATTATACTGAAAGTATAGCTGGTAATTTAATATCTCCTGAAGATGCAGCCGATAATTTGGTAGCTGCCCACACACTCCATTTACCTGCACCTGGAAATAATGTAAACTTATTTAAAGACGAATTGCCTATTAGCAATCCCAATCAATCTCCGATTTCCTATCAGGTTTTTAATATAAATGGTGTTTTAATGCAAAGTGGCAAAATAAATAGCGAAAGCATGGAGTGGGTAAACACGAATTCGTGGAGTGCTGGCATGTATATTTTAAGCATGAAAACAAAGGAAGAACAACTGATTAAACAACAACTATATAAGGTTAAGTAAAAAAGATGCACTACTTAATAAAACACCAATACTTGTGGCTGCTTGCAATGCTGTGTTTTACTTCTCAACTGCATAGTCAGGAATATTGTATTCCTAGCATTCAATCAACTGACGATGGGATCTACGGTTTTTCTATTAAAAACTATTTCAATACAGAAACGGATGTTCCTGATGATGGGTATACTTTCTATCCGTATAGTGATACTGGCATTGCGCTTTCTATAGGGGAATCTTATTACTATGCTGCCACTTCCAATTTCTTTTTATTCGATCCAAGCTATCTATTTTATATAGATTATAATAAAGATTTTGAATTTGATTCAACAGAAAAAATTTCTCCCCCTAACAATAATAGCCAAGGATTTAATGGTTATTTTAGCCTACCAAACGATTCTGCTATTTTAGGGCTTACTAGGTTACGAGTAGTAGCAGGTGATGTTTCGGGAGAAAATTTAGGGCCTTGCGGCGACTATGCCGATGGAGATATTGTGGAGTATGAAGACTATGAAATAAATATCGTTTCCACTCCAGAAACAGCACCTCCTTATTGCATTCCCTTATCTCCTAACAACTACAATCGTATAAATGATTTCACTTTAAATGATGAACTGTACCATTTAGGATCTGGCTATTCTTGCTATGGCTACTATACCGATTATACCGCAAGTCTTAAAATGGGGCAAGCAATTCCTATTAGTGCAACCGCATCAAGTGTTTCTGGTTATGATGTATGGATAGACTTCGATGACAACGGCTTGTTTAGTAATGCGGAATTATTGTATCATTCTATTAACACTTCTTTTCTTCAAAGTTTTATACACATTCCTATTAATGAGGATTATGCAGGCGAACATAGGCTTCGCATTCGACATGCAGCCGACACATCGCATCCATGCGAAGCAGCGGAAGGAGAAACACAAGATTACCTCATTACCATTCTCCCTTTTGTACCTGATTATTGTATGCCTTATTGCCAAGATATTGCTTATGATATTGGCTATGTTTCTCTAAACGATTTTACCTATGAAAGCGATTTTAGTGGTTGTTATGAATTAATACCATTATCAGTAACCAATACCAATTTAAACTTAGGTTGCTCCTACCCTTTTGCTTTAGGAATAGATGGTTCGACAGGCAACCTCGCTAATTTTGCTGTATGGATGGATTTTAATACGGATACACTTTTTAGCAATAACGAATTATTACTAACCGGCTACCAAATTACCTCCATTAATGAAATCATTACCATTCCCAACGATCCATCCATAACTGGCACCAAAAGAATGCGAGTACGAATGAGTATTGGCGGTGGCATACCCGAACCTTGTAATATTTTGGACTTTACTAAAGTAGAAGATTTTATGATTACCATCTCAGATGGGGAGTGTGTAACAGGAATCCCGTCTAATGATATCAACTATACCACAAATCCTAGGATTGAAATATATCCCAATCCCTCCCAAAATTTTATCCATATTAATAGCAAGTTAACACTAGCAGGAAAACCATACGCCATTTACAATATTAATGGGCAAAAAGTTTTAACAGGCACTTACCAAGCAAGTATTAATATTACTGATTTACCATTAGGCTTGTATTTTTTACAAATAGGACAAAAACAAATGGGCAAGCAAGTATTAAGTCGTTTGTTTATAAGGAAATGATAAATCGAGTCGGGTAAAATAGGCGGTTCATCCTAATTGTTTTCACAACGCTGAACATTCGACCTATTTTATCCCTCTCACACCACCGGACATACGGTTCTCGTATCACGGCGGTTCGATAAGTTTTCATGGAAGCGGTTATAAATTTCTAACAAAGATTGGTAGCCGCTTTGTTTTAAACTTTTCGTAGTAATAGCACGATGTAGAATAGGACTATTGCTTATGCGCCAGTATCCTTTACGAGTATTCGCCCATTGGTAGGCTTGCTCCTTATCTATTCCTAGACGCTGCAAGCCTCGCATACGGGTCTTTACTCGTTTCCATTGTTTCCAAATTCCACATCTTAGACGACGACGAAGCCATTCATCTATTCGTTTTATGTGTTTCCTGCCATCTGCTTTGCTGAAGTAAGCTAACCAGCCTACACTCATACGATTAACCATTTCTAATCGGTCTCGATGGTTATTGGTTTTAGAACGATTGGTCATACGTTTAAGTTTCCGTTTAAAACGACTGTATGCCTGCTTGCTAATGCGAGCCGCTATCCCTTTACCTGTCTTGTAGAAGCCAAAGCCCAGTATCGTAGGTCTATGATACTTTGATACTCCTGACTTCTCCTTGTTAACCTGTAATTTAAGCACTCGTTCTATCCAAGCCATCAAGCCTTTCAGTATGCGCTCGCCTGCTCGTTGGCTCTTTACATAAATGCTGATGTCATCCGCATAACGTACAAAGCGATGTCCTCGTTTCTCCAATTCCTTGTCTAAACGGTCCAATACAATGTTCGATAATACGGGACTTAGATTGCCACCCTGGGGGGTTCCCTCTTGATTCTTGCGACTTACCCCATTTTCAACTATTCCACTTTGTAGATATTTCCGTATCAGTTTGAGTACTCGTTTGTCGCTAATGTACTGGCTTAAACTATACATTAAACTATCGTGATTTACCTTGTCGAAGAATTTTGAAATGTCTATGACCACTATATATTCATAGCCTTCATTCAGATATTCTAAGCCTTGGTCTATGGCTTGGTGGCAACTCTTGCCTGCTCGAAAACCGTAGCTGTAGTCACTAAATAAAGGCTCATAATAGCGGTTTAACTCTTGGGCTATTGCCTGCTGAATCATTCTGTCCAATACCGTAGGAATACCTAAATGTCGTACCCCTCCTGTTGGTTTGGGTATTGATACTCGTCGAACTGCTTGTGGTCGGTAATTGCCTAAACGTATATCTTGTTCGATAGTTGACCAATGCTCTCGCAGGTAAGAACCTAGGTCCTCGCAACTCATACTATCTATGCCTGCTGCGCCTTTGTTCTCCGTGACCTGCTTGTAAGCTCTTGTCATGTTGGTTCGTAATAATATACTCTCTAAGCTGATTCTTTTCACTTGCTGTTCTTTTAACCATTACTAAAAAAAAAAAGATTAAGACTTGTTCATTGTCTATCCATTAGCTCGTTGCACTTGAATACTCTACTCTCAAATCTTATCTCCAAATGCCGTTCTTACCTCCGATTTGAGTTCCTCCTGCAATTGGAGGAATTGGCTGTTTCATTGTATTCAATGTAAAGGTTGTAAATGTTAGACACCTTATCGTTCAGTCCTTCGCTTACGAATTTATCGTTAACTACTATGACTTCGGCTGACTTCTGTAGATCCCGCATACTTGTTACCAAGTAGCGTTGGCTCGTGTACTGTTCGCTCGTACTTGACTCCTGACGTACAGATCTCCCTCGGTAAGAATATTAACCTCCCCCCTATTCCTCTGCATCTACTATATATACTTCCGTGTAGCTGTTGGGCTTTGATTTGTTATGCAATCTTACCCAGTATATCTAGCCTTATTATGCAGTTTCTGTCCGTAGAAACAGGGTTTTGCTAGTGACTTCCTTCAGACCCTACCTCACGATAACGCCCTTGTCTTTCGCTAACACTTCTCGCTACCAAGTGTGTAGTGGACTTGAACCACCAAGTTAATATCCATGCAAGGCACACAAAAAAAAGGCACTCCCAATTAAGGAAGTGCCTTTCACTTTATGAACAAAGTTG
>JAHDBT010000482.1 GCA_020630215.1 Bacteroidota bacterium | reverse complement strand
GCTTGATGTAAACATTAAACAACTATTTGCACAAAACCCGATGTGGTTGAGTATAAATAGGAGGTAAGTAAACTGTTCGATAATGAAAATGGGGTTGGGGGTTGGGGGTTGGAAATGCCGCCTGTCTAGGAAGTGTCCCATATTTTATCTGCTTGCGATTTTAGTATGCTTGTAATCATGTTGCAGGATAGGCGTTTAGACGGCTACGCTACGCCGTTGTAATAGTGTCAGTTACTTTTCTATATTGGATAAACTTGTCCTATTTTTTTAAAAATAGTAAGTCTTTGTTTCGATTTGTGTTTTAAGTGCGTTTTTTTTATTTTGTTGTTTTCTTTTGTTATTGTAGTTTGGTGTTTGGATACAGATGTTGAAAAAAAGGAAAACAGAGAGGTTTGGATAATGTACTACCAATTTAGCACATAAGCAAATATTAGAGGTGCAACAATTGTTGCATCCGATTCGATAACAAATTTTGGGGTATCTATTGTTAGTTTGCCCCAAGTAATTTTTTCGTTTGGCACTGCGCCCGAGTAAGAACCATAGCTAGTAGTAGAGTCGGAAATTTGGCAAAAATAGGCCCAACAATTTACTTCGGTAATGCCTAAATCTTGGTGCAACATAGGTACTACACAAATAGGGAAATCGCCGGCAATACCGCCACCTATTTGAAAAAAGCCAATGCCTTTATTTTCCGAATTAGCTTGGTACCATTCGGCTAATTTTATCATGTACTCAATGCCGGTTCGCATAATTTCGTAATTTACAGTTCCTTCCATACAATGAGATGCGAACATATTTCCGAGAGTAGAATCTTCCCATCCAGGTACAAAAATGGGAAGGTTTTTTTCGCAGGCGGCTAGTAGCCAAGAGTCTGCGGTATTTATTTGGTAATACTGTTCTAGTTCACCGCTTCTAATTAATTGGTAAATGTATTGGTGAGGAAAAAAACGGAGAGATAAATTTGTTGCACTTTCCCATAATTTTAAAACGTGTTTTTCAATACGGCGCATTGCTTCTTGTTCGGGGATGCAGGTATCGGTAACTCTATTAAAATGTTGTTCTAATAAAATTTCTTCTTCTTCTGGGCTTAAATCTCTGTAGTTAGGCAAGCGTTTGTAATAGTTGTGTGCTACTAAGTTAAAAATATCTTCTTCTAAATTAGCACCAGTGCAGCAAATGGCATGTACTTTATTTTGTCGAATCATTTCTGCTAAAGACTTTCCTAATTCGGCGGTTGACATTGCGCCGGCTAAAGTAATCATCATTTTTCCGTTATTAGTTAAATGATGATTATAAGCTTTTGCAGCATCTACTAAAGCTGCTGCATTAAAATGTAAAAAATTATTTTCAATAAATTGAGAAATAACTCCTAAGTTTTTATTTGTTTTCATTTTATGTTGGAATGATTTTTTTTAAGAAAAAATAGCTAGGCAGATTTTATACTGCCTAGCTTAGAGATAACTATGCCAAACACAATTCTAGGTTTGTTATTTGTTATATTTTTACTCTTGTTTATCCTTTTCCTCGTTTTCGTCCTCGTCCTCGTCCTCAATATCGCTATCCCAATCGAGGTCGTCAAAGTTTTCTTCTCCTTCTTCGTCTATGGTGTTATAATCGCTATCGAGGTCATCACTTTCATCGTCGTCATTTTCTTCGTAGTCATCACTTTCTTCGTAGTCATAATTAATTTTGTTATTGCTATTAGGCTGATTGCAAGAATAGCAAACAGCAAAACATAAAAAGCATAATAAAAAAATAATGTTTTTCATTTGTGTGTGTTTTGTTTGTGATTAATTTAGTATCCTAAAATATTTAACATTTCTTCTGCTGTTTGTTCTTTAAAAACTAATTCATGATGAAATTTTCCGTTTTCATCTTTATTAATTACGATATGCTTAGGGGAGGGGATTAAACAATGTTTAATGCCTCCATAGCCACTTAAAGCATCTTGATAAGCACCTGTATGGAAAAAGCCTAAATATAATGGTTCTTCTTTTTCAGAATCAAATTTTGGCAAATATATTTGATTTAAATGTGTTTCTGAATTATAATAGTCAGAATTATCACAACTTAAACCACCTATATTTATTCTTTGGTACTCTTTGTTCCAGTGATTAATGGGCAGTAGCACAAAACGTTCGTAAATTCCCCAGCTATCGGGTAAAGTGTTCATCAACGAATTATCTATCATATACCATAATTCGGCATCGTTTTGTTGTTTTTGCCCTAGTACCGAAAAAATAACTGCTCCACTTTCTCCGATGGTATATTTTCCAAATTCAGTAAAAATATCAGGATGCGGAATTCCTTCTTTTTCGCAGGCTTCTTTAATTTGATTAACTATTTCGTTAATCATGTACTCATAATTGTATTCAAAACCTAAAGAGTTTTTAATGGGTAATCCTCCTCCAATATTAATTGCTTTAAGTGTATGGCATCGTTTTCGTAAATCGCAATACAGCTTTATTATTTTTTTAAATTCACTCCAATAGTAAATGGTATCTTTTATACCTGTATCAATAAAAAAGTGTAAAAGTTTTAATTGAAATTTTGGATTTGTTTTAATGCTTTCTTCATAAAAGCTTATAACCTCCTGATGCCTGATGCCTAAACGAGACGTATAAAATTCAAAATTAGGTTCTTCTTCCGTTGCTACTCTTAAACCAATACTTACTTTTGAGGTATTAAAATTTTTATCGAATAACTCAATTTCTTGTTTATTATCGCATACTGGAATTACATTGTAAAAACCATCATGAACAAGTTGAGCTATTTTTTTTATATAATGTTCGGGTTTATAGCCATTATTAACAATGAGGGTATTTTTTTTTACTTTTCCATTGTTGTATAGCTTATATATTAAATCAATATCAAAAGAAGAAGATGTTTCTATATGCACATTATTTCTAAGTACTTCATTTAGTATATGTTTAAAATGATTGCTTTTAGTGCAATAACAATAATGATAATTACCTGTATAATTAACTTTTTGCATTGCCTGCTTAAATAAATGTCGTGCTTTTTGTATTTGATGTGTTATTTTAGGCAAGTAAGTTAATTTAAAAGGAGTACCATATATATCAATTAACTCCTTTATCGGTATTTTATTAAAACTTAAATACCCTCCATCTACCTCAAATCCTTCTTGAGGAAAATAAAACGTTTGTTCTATTAATTCTTGATAGCGATTAATCATTTTTATACTTTTTTAACAATTTTTGGATTAAGTACATTGTAAACTAAATTTCGTTACATTTTAGCTGGCTCTTTTTGCATTATACTTCATTGCAAATGCTCACTGTAGCTGCCTTCGCAGCCGTAAACGGTTCACTTTGCTTAAATGTACTAAGGTACATTTATTTTGCTACGCAAAAATCGCACGTTCATGCTTGCGCTTTACGCCTCGTCTAGCACAAAAAGAGTTGCGCCAAAAATTGCAAGAAACTTAAATTACAGTGTACTAAGGGACGGAGAATAAATAAGTGTCCGATTTTGAGGAAATATTTTTGTGCTAGACAAGGCGGCAAAATCCGCATTACGCCTAAGCGTAATAAGGGTTTTGTCAACGCAGGATAGTGCAAAAAGATAAAGTCAAAACGGACAGTTATTTAGTTTGCGTCCCTAAGAGGTACTATCGTGATAGCAATTGCTAATAGAATCCATTTGGGCTAATCCATTATTAATTGCATCAACTTTAGTTAATATCTCTGGTTTTAATAAAAAATCAAGTGGTTGTTTTACTTTTTTAAATAGTTGCAAGGCATTTAATAATAAAACATCCCATTTTTGACTATATTTAATTAAGTCATTAGGACTTACTGTAGTTCTTGCTAAATTGTTAGGTTCAGGCACAAAATCAATAGGATGTTTTAGGTTAAGTGTGCCGTAATCATTGGTAATTTCTTCATTAGGATAAATATCTTTTACTGCAATTGTAAAATCGTAGGCGGTAGTTAATACATTTGCATTGAAGCTATGATTAATATATCGCTCGTTATCCCAGCATAATACGTAGTTACCTTTATGGTCAACAAAACAGTAGGTGTTTAGTAGTGCTTGATAGAAATCGTGTTTTTCAGCAATTTCTTGAGGGGTGAAAATACGGTCTAATTCGTCGTTCACCCACATAACAGTTCCTCTAGGTATATGTTTTGTTGCTACAACGCCAAGTCCTTTTTGTGAACTGATGAACTGCACACAAGTATCAGGGTGTATCATGTTGTAATGGTATTTATTTAAAAAGAAAGAAAATAATGATGAGGAGTGTAACGCATCATTGAATTGCCCACAAAATGAATTATTACAACTCCGTCATCAAATCATAGAGCTAAACTAAACAGTTCTCTGTTTATCTCTTTCATTTCCAAACTGCTAAAACAGTCCGTTCTTCATATATAAAAATAGACAAAACACATCATTCAACAGTTTAGTAAACAGGAGGATACCTCTGCTAAGTAACGGTTGAAAAATAAGTTCGCTATTTATCCACAGCAATTTTGCATTTAAATAATATTAAAAAATATGTTATTTTTTATTTTCAAATAAATGCAACTGGGTCATGTACTAAGTGAACCGCTTGTAAATAATGAACAGTTTTTGAATAGCAAACAAACTTATGTTAATGCAATTTTACCGTTATTAACTCTATCGGTTTGATATTGCTTACTTAAAAGGTTACTAAATATGGAAGAACGGACTGTCATTAGTAAATAAGGAAAGAAAGGTAATAAATGAGAACAATATTACTCATCATCATTTTCGTCATCGTTGTCGTCATCGTTGTCGTCGTACTCGTCATGATCAATATTGATATCCTCAAAGTAAATGTCGTCAGTATTTTTTATAGAAGGTTTTTTTTGTTCTTCTAAAAAAAGCCCGTTTACATCAAACTTTAATGCAAGTGATATATTATTAATTCCTAAAGTAACAACTTCGTAAAATATTTCTTGTTGGTTATTGTTTACTTTAAAAATTTCACGTACAATATTTTGTTCGTAATAACGAGATAGATAATCGCTTATTAGGGGAGGGAGGTCGCTGTCATCAATTTGGAAGGCAGTTGATAAGTGTTCGGCAGAACTACTTATTTTTATTTGATGCAACACATCGTCATCATTCCAAAATTCAAAATAGAAGTTTCCGTCAGCATCGATTGTGGTATCAAATACATCTACTTCAGGAAACTGTTGGTTGAAAGTGTTTTGAACATTTTCTGGCACATTTAATAAATGTGCAGTCTGGGCGAAAATTGCTGTAGGGAGCAACACTATTACCGCAAAAGCGAACGCCAAATTAAAAAACCTTTTCATGAATTGTTTGTCATTAACAAATTTACAAGGTGATTATAATTTTTTTTAAAGAAACTTATTGTTAGCTAAATAATACCGTGTAGACTAACTTGTTTTAAGATAGTCACCCATTTAGTGTTTTTTTTTTAGTATTTTAAGCCCTATTATTTTCCCTATAAATTGATGTACGAAGAATAAATTTTAACTGCTTGGTTATCAATTTTTTGTGTTTAAACACTTCGTTGTTGAAGGCTAGGGCATGGGTGAAAAAACAATTACCGCATATTGTTTTTAATAATACCTAAATGCAAAATTCTGCCA
>JAHDBT010000481.1 GCA_020630215.1 Bacteroidota bacterium | reverse complement strand
GCCACTACTACCTGTTTTAGAAATAGTAATATGCTCAATAATACTACAACCTGTTGCTTGGTCGGTAATTGTTACCGAATAAATGCCACTACAAAGATTTTCTCTTGTATTTTTATCAATGCCATCACAATAACTAGGCATCGATTCTCCTGCTGTTGTTTCTTCGGTTGTTAAAGCAGCAAAGCCTTCACAATCCGACCAATCGTAATAATAGTTACCATAGCCTCCCGTTACGCTTAAATTAATACTGCCACTACAATTATCAGTAGTACAGAAGCCTATCGTATTTTGTTTGTCCACTGTTACGTCTAGTATGCTTGGGTCTAGATATTCTGGTTCAATAGTTATACTTTCTTGATAAGTAGTTCCTTCTATGCTAACATCAAAAGTATGTGTACCTACTTCTAAATTGCGTATTTGATGTTCGGCAAGGCCATTAATGAGTAGTTGGTCGCTGTTGTAAGTACAATCGGCAGTAACATAAGGGATAAAGGATACGCTTCCTTCTTCTCCTAGTACAGGTTCGCCGTTGCAGCCAATTAGGGCAGGTTGGGTTTCGTGGTTGATGCCGTTGATACAGCAGCGGGTGTTGATGGTGTAGTTTTGGGTAGCTAGGTAAAAAAGCCCTAGGGAAGCATCTCTAATATATATTACCCCTATTGTTAGCGTTTTAATGCCATCTTCATTAGGAGTAAAACACAACTCACCAGTTGTACCATTCCATCCGCTAGCTATTTGAGCATGGGAAAACTCATTGGCTGCTTGATAATTTGAAAATGTAGCATATTCCATGTTTGAAGGATCTACTTCATTAGAAGAAACCTGATACGTAATACATGTTTCTGTTCCTACACAGGCATCATATTCTAAAATATCTTCTCCTGTAAAATAAATGTAATCGCTAGATGTTGGAGGAGGCGGGCCACCACCACCTCCAACACCAATCGGATTAGCTTGTGTTACTCCACCAGAACAGTCAACATAGTAAGTGAAGGTACAATTTGCGCTCGATAACTCTATTTGTATCTCATTGCTAATTTCATACATAATAATAGAAACCTGATGTACTAGACTAGCATCTACAGATTCAGTCAATGACAATCCAGTAGTGAGATTTGTTATCAAGAGTTGATCAAAAGAATGACCTTCAGGAAAAGTAACTTCTACTGTAATGGCATGAGGGTCAGGATAAGGAGCATCAATTTCTATACAGTAAGGATATATTAAAATACCATCATCACTACAATTTGGGCAATCTGTGTTTCCTTCCAATAATAGTTCACATCCTCCAGCATTAACAAGTGTTACAGCGTAGTTTCCGTTGCTGTCAGGGGTAGTTACAATATTCACTATACCAGTAATATCTGTAATTGTTTCCTCTGTTCCATCTGTTAGAATATAATGGGTAGGTATACCAGCATTAACTATAATTTGAAGGGCTACCACACTAACACTCGCCCCGCTAGAACTATCATAAGTATTTGTACATTCATCACTCAAGACCTGTGCAACAATTGTTTGTTCTTCTAAAGAACAGGGGTCAATACTAAAAGAGTGTGCAACATCTATAGTTTCGTCAAAGTTGGTACTCCATGTTGTTTCACTAGTACGGTAGGGTAATTGAGCAGCCGTATAAGTAGCTCCATCATTAAAGCCCGTTAATTCATTGTCTGATAAGTCTGTACCTGAGAAATGCAGCGTAATGGTTTCTTCTTCCGTTAAAGCAGTAAGATCGGCTTCTGGAATTTGAAATACCCACTCCATTTTAGCACCCTCTGTATCTGCATCCGAACCTGTATATACTGTTCCCGAACCATTTAGTTGGCAGTTTACTGCTGTCATAGGTTCGTTTGTAGTAACTAAAACAATTAAATTAGATAATACTGCTGCTTGTGTAGTTGTATTAGCGACTAATTCGAGCGCACCATCGCCAATATCTGGATTCCATTGCCACTCCCTATTATAAATTTCGTTTCCGCCATTATTAATGCTTGCCCTTTTTATATATGGTTTGAAGTTGTCGATTGTTATTTCTACGTTTTCTAAAGGAAAAGGGGGAATGTTTTCATGACTTACACCTCTTACAGTCGTAACATTAGCTTTTAAATGATACAACCCGTCAGGATAACGAGCCTCTTCTGCAAAACGAGCATATTCGATTTCTGCATCACTATAATCATCATCCTTATGTATGCGAAATTTAATATCCGAAAAATAGAAATCGTCTTTAGGTTGCCCATTATATGCAAAAGGATGAATGCCTGTTGTATTTTCATTCCCTTGCGATATGCCAGAATCAGGATGGGCAATGTCTAATCCATGGAATGGATAGGTTGATGTAAAACTTAAAAATGGATTATGGCTTGGATAGCCAGGTGAAGGATAACGTTCAGTAGAAAGTCTTGCTCCATGACTAATTTTAGAGTCTAACCAAACACCTCGGATGTAATCCCAATTTAAATCTGGCTCAAAACTTTTTTTAATGAATAATTCTACATCATCAATATTCATAGTAACATTATCATAGCTACCGCCGCTAGAAGCTCCATTCATGGAGCAACTAACATGTATATGAGAATAATCATCCTCCTCATATTTTACACTGCTATTAATACCAATGTTATAATTCGGTTCATCGTGTTTTACAAATTCTAAAGGGTCTTTTGCCTTACGCATTTGGTTAGCAAAATCATACTCACTCAACCATACGTCAGCTTTAGTTATGTTTGGTTCTGTAAAATTATATAGGTGTAGGTGTACACCAAAATTTCCTCCCGAATTACCCATAGGAGCAATGGGAGCATCAATACTAGCAACAAAATTTATTGTTGTAATAGGGACTCCACCATTTACATCAGGATGTGTTACATCTACGTCATCTATAATTGAGTAGGCAATAGGTATTCCGTTTTGTGGATTATATATTATTGCAAAAAACTGGTTAAATGGAGGTGGTAATTGTTTCATTATCATATCTCCCCATTTTATTCCATTAGAAGGAAATTCATCACTAGGCTGCGGTGCATCAAAAAAAATATGACCATAACCGAAATTTTGATTGCCATCTAATACTAGTACTTTATAATATTTATTATCGCCAACAGGGAAATTGTAAATCCCGCTCACCAATCCAGTTTCTAAAGGCAAAATATGATCTCCGGCATCATCATTACCATCAATATTATTATCGTCATCCGCAGCATCTTGACTGCTAATATCAACCCCCATATGCCAGTGAGAAATGTTGCTACCAGTTCTTCTACCAAAATCAGAAGCAATATCACTAGATCTCATATCCCTTAAAGGACTTATGGTATAGTCGAATCCATTATCAGGAACTTCCATAGATTCAGCGTGATTATTTTCTATATTGTTATAACTTCCACACGGCAGGCAAGCCGTATCAGGACAATTAGTACATTTATGAAATCGAACTTCTAAATCGGTTTGAGCAAATAATACAGCGTTTATACTTCCAGCTAATAGCCACAACAATATGTTTAGGCTTGCTATTTTACTTATTAGTTTCATCATTGAGTTATTTTATAGGTTTTTGGGTAAAATCTTTTTCAAAGAAATGTATTACTTTGTCAGCAGAACTATTGGGAGCTTTAAAAACCATGCTCTCACTAGTAATTTCTAACAATTTAGAATATTCTTGTAATGCATATTTTTTATGATAAATTTTATTTTTTTGAGGAACAAAAAAGCGAGCCTCTATGACACCATTCTCATGTTGATATACAACAAAAAAATTATTTTTTACCATGCTTACGCTATCAAAATAAACTTTACCAGGTTGTTCATTTACCAATACCTCGCCAGTATGCGTATCCAAAACTTTCACTCCATAAGGAGAACTTCCTCCTACAATACAATCGCCATGTGGGCCTCCATAACCTCCATACATGTATGCTAAATAACGTCCATCATCAGTTATTTTAATGCTACGTGCACCAGTATTAGCGTTTTTTAATGCAAATACAAGTTCCCCTTTTTTATTGTACATTTGTGTATAAGTGTTTCCTGCTATTGAACCTCCAGCTTCTCCTTCTATTGTAAAACTGTAACGTATAATAGTATAATTGCCATAATTAACAGCACTACTATTTGTTGTTGTTGCATAAGGCTTACAAGGTCTTTCAATAGCACCAGACACATGAGGCAATAAAGTTCCTATGACCTTCTCATAAGGCACATTACTCAAGTCGTAACGAGTATATTGAATACCTTTTTGTCTTCCAAAATTTGATCTCGGTACTTTAGGAAAATCTAAGTTTTCAAAAGGACATTGTTCAACAATATCAATGCTTTTGCAAATATCACCACTTGTATTACAGATGAAGTTTATTTTAATGGGTTGGTCTTGCTCATTTTTAATAATTTCAATTTTATTGTCCTCATTAATTGGGCTTAATTTTTCTTTGGGGGTAATTATCATGTCTTGTCCTAAAACATTAAAGGAAAAACTACCAAGTAAAAACAAGACGAAAACAAATAAACTATTAGAAAAAATAAAGGACTGTTTTTGATATGTTATATTCATGTTATTTTAATTTTAACTATTGATTGAATAAATTTGCTCATAAAAAAATACCTAACTACTATCAAAAAACAAGGAATAACTATTGCCCCAAATAATAGCAAGCAGATACCCTTTAGTAACAACTACTAATTTGCATAAATTGCACATATTAATTATTTTAGGTTTAATAATAGGCATACTTTTCCCATGCTATAATTTTTTTTTTTATAGTACAAAGGAGTGCATATAAGCGTACCTTATTTTATGAATTAAAATAAAGCACACAATTAATATACATTTAACCACTAAGTTTTAAGAAATGCTATTTAGCAACTATTAGGTGGAAGCTGCCATAATAAATAAAAGGAGCATAGTTGACACTTAATTGGCCAACAATTAGAAAGGGAATTTTTCATGTTGTTTGTTTTGGGGTTGTAAAATGGAAATCAATAAATACAATGCGAGTAAAACGCATACTATAATTTGTGTAAGGGCATTATTAGTATGAATTTTATAAAAAATGGCTTTTCTTATTAAAGGACACAGCTAAGTTAAATGAAAAATATTGCATAGGCAAGCTTTTAGTATTTTTTTTTTTTAGATTCGATTTTTGTGTTGGTGTTGGTGATATTTTCAGCCTATACAATTTAATGTGTTTGTTGGTAAATAAGGTGCTCACTAGTGGCTAATCAAAATAAATACCCTTCCCTTTGTCAGTTTTAAGCTAAACCCCCATTTTGCCATAAAAAACCTACCCTAATAAGTAACCATAATTAAACGCCCCGTCTATATAACAATCCAACCTACTAACGCAAACACATTAACGCTCTCCTGTTACACTTACACTTATACTTACAATTACAACAAAAAAATTAATTATACCGCTTCCAAAAACAACAGCATAAAACTGACGACTAAAAGCAAAAAGCCTCCAAAAAATCACTGACCTCTGACTACTGAAAACTGGTCACTAAATTAAAAAGCCCCTACAAAACCACTGACTACTGACAGTGAGCGTAAGCGAACGGTCTGACTACTGACTACTAAACAAAGGACTCGCAATTATCCTTACAAAACTTATCCTTGTACCACTAAAATATAATGT
>JAHDBT010000480.1 GCA_020630215.1 Bacteroidota bacterium | reverse complement strand
CTGCCTCGCCTAGTATAGTCGTAGATGTACAAAACACCAGCACTACCCCTGATTTTTCGCTTACCCTTCCAGATGGAAATGAGGTTTCTGCTGCCAATATAGCTGCTTATACCAACATTAACTACTACGAAAATACGGATAGCTTGTATGCTGCATACTACATTAGCAATCCACAAGTAGGCAATTACATTGTTAATTTACACGATGCCGAAAACTTAGAGGTACATGGAGCTAATACACCTCCCTGCATCCAAATTACCGACTTAATAGATAATGGCGATGATACCTATACCGTTAAATGGGAAGACAGCGATCCCGATGATGATGCCCGCATCAAATTGGGCTATGACCTAGATAACAGCAATAGCAATGGAATGTTTTTGGTGCATGACATTTCCGAAAATGACGCAACAGACGAATACACCTTTGATGCCAGCACCTTGCCTACAGGCAATTATCAGTTGTTTGCAGTCATTACTGATGATGCTAGACAAACAGCCTCTTCCTATTACCAACAACCTTTTAGTGTTGTAACTGCCGAAGCTCCTAATGCCCCTAGCAATCTTAACGCTAGCAATAGTGGCGATGAAATTACCCTCACTTGGCAAAAAAACAATACCGATTTTACCCATTATGTCGTCTATTACAGCAACGAACCCAATACCGTAAGTTACCTTTCTCCCTCCTTTAGCGCAGGCGATTCTACTACTGCCGTCATCTCCGATTTTATCCCCGGCTTATATTACGAATTTATGGTAACAGCAATGGATACCCTTTACAGAGAAAGTGGCGCATCCAATATTGTTAGCTTACAGTACAATTCTACTACGCTCAATAATGCCCCTTATATACCCACACAAGAATATGAGCTTACAGCTTATGCAGAACAAAATTATAGCTATACCCTACTCGCTGAGGATGAAGACAGTGACGTACTTTCTTACAACATAAATAATCCCCCAACAGGTTTAAGTATTTCCAATACAGGACTAATTAGTTGGACACCTACTGCCGAGCAATTAGGTTTACATCAACTTTATATTTATGTAGAAGATGGCAATGGCGGCATAGATTCTACTTTTTACCAAATCAATGTAGTAGATGAAGCTTTAGCTACTGCCCAAATAGCCTTCAGCAAAGCCATTTATTCCGAAGCAGATGAGCTAGGCATGGCAATGATTACTGATAGAAATTATGATGGTTTCCCATCTGCCATAGATGTGGTATCCATTCGCTTTTTTTCCAATTCCGACCCTACAGGCATCACGCTAAACGCCTATGAAACAGAACCAACTTCCAATCAGTTTAGCGTCTGTTTTGGCTTAAATAATATTGGCAGTACACTCGAATCACTTTGGGTAAGTCAAAACGATAGTATTTGGGCAGAATATATGGATATTAGTCCTAGTACTACTGTTCTAGCACTAGCCCATTACAGTCAATCACAAAGAGTAAAGCTTAAAGCTCGACTACAGGGAGCGACAGATGCAGGGGCAACCAATATGCTTACCACGCTACGAGACAATAATCTTTTGCCTACCAAACAACCATACAATCAAGGTGTGTGGTCATATACTGGTGCAGAACAAGTGGCAAGCCTTCCAAGTGATGCCGTAGATTGGGTACTTGTAGAAGCTCGCTCTGCTTTAAATCCAGGTATCACCATTGAACAACGAGCCGCCCTATTACTTGCTAATGGCGAAATAGCAGATACAGATGGCATTAATGGCATAAAATTCTACTACCTACAAGAAAACGAAAGCTACCACTTCGTTATTCGTCACCGCAACCACTTAGATATTATTAGCGAGCAACCCTTGTCCGTTAATAATTCTGTTGCTCACGATTTATCGCAGCCAGCCAATGTTATGGCTGCTAATAGCCAACTAGCCGAATTAGCAGATGGCACTTACGCCATGAAATCAGGCGATGTAAATGGCGATGGTGTTATTACTTTATTTGACTACAACCAATACCAAAACGAAACAGGTATGATAAACAGCTACGCAAATGGCGATATGAATTTGGATGGTCAGGTATCAGTAAGCGACTTCAATTTACAGTTTGCTAATGGTTCTAGTATTGGACTTGATTGGGTGAGGTATTGAGTTCAATAATAATTGACCCGTTTTGCTCTATACCAAAGTAGTTTAAAGCCGATTCTAGGCGGTCATCTGTAAAATCTTTAGCCCGTAAGTCCGTTTGACCGCTTAAACAAGCTAATAAAGCATGGTTGCGTGATACCCATGATTCAACAACACACAAGCGGTGGTCGGCTTCACTTAGGGACGCAAACTAAATAACTGTCCGTTTTGACTTTATCTTTTTGCACTATCCTGCGTTGACAAAACCCTTATTACGCTTAGGCGTAACGCGGATTTTGCCGCCTTGTCTAGCACAAAAATATTTCCTCAAAATCGGACACTTATTTATTCTCCGTCCCTTAATAGGTAACATAGCCATATTTGTACTAAATGACCTAAACTAATGCCTGCCCAATTACCATGGGGCTTAATGTGCTTATCTATAAGTTGCTGTATACCAAGCTCTGCCATCTGAGCATATAATAACGGTATATCATCTATTCGAAGTACTTGTAAGTCTTCCATTGCTTTTTTTCGCAAGCTAAGTATTTTTTACGAAAGTTTTTTTTAATTTGCCAATAAGCGAAAGCCAAGTAAACGCTGACATTTTGATAAAATAGCACTTCATTTTAAAATTAATATTGTATCTTTTAGCGACAAGGTCCTTGTTGAAATTGTCCGTTAGGGAAATGACGGGTGGTAGAAAATAATATTTTCGCTTAACTAATTATCAAGCAAATAATAACTCAATGTATAATAAAGAACAATTAAAATCATTACTGTTTAAAAATAAATTTTCTGAAGTTTTCAAAATACTTCAAGAAGGAAGGATTTCAAAAGAGCGCAAAAATGAGCTATTCCTTTTAGAACGACACCTACAATCAATACAGCAAGAAAAAAACTTGGGTACAATATCAAGTGAAGATGCATGGGTAGAAATAAACAAAATTATATTATCTATTTTAAATTTTATTGATGATGCGAATGAAGCTGTAATAGCAGAAACAACTAACAGTACTAAGGTGCTATACAAAGAAATAGCATTAACAAAAACAATTAGTAATAATGTTTCTTGTATCACAAAATACGGTACTCTACTAGTTGTTGCTTTAATAGCACCGAATAAAATTGTGATTCTAAATGAAGCAGGCGAAATAGTACAACAAACGCCAATAGAAGGCACTCCTAAATGTTTAACTATTTTTAATGATGTTATTTATGTAGCTACAGCAATGCCGAGTTATGTTGTAATATTATCAGCAAAAAACCTTAATTTAATAACACAACTTCCTATCAATAAAGCAATAAGAAACAATGAATATGATACGGAACAAATTTCTAACTATCCCCAAAGTATAGCCGTTAACAATAAGGAAATTTGGTTATATACTTCAGGAGTGTCTGGCCAAAATGGATTATTGGTTTACGACGAAAAAAATAAAGTTTTTTTTGAGCCTGCACATATTCAAGAGCATGCATTCGATATGGATTTTTCGAATATCTATGCCTTCAAAAACAAAATAATAGCAGCCTCACTTACTATTCCCGCCAGCCTATATTTTTTTGATTTAAATAAAACTACCGAAATACGAGGACATGATGTTGAGATTATTTCTGATTCTACACATTTGCTTGTACAAAACAATGAAATAATCGTATTAAATCCGAATGATGAAATTGCCAAAATTACCTTGGATGATGGGGATAATATTGAACTAATAGGCTTAGTTAATGGTAGTGTAAATATCGAGTATATTCCCGAAACATTTCCATATAGACAAATAAAACCAATAAAAGATGGATACCTAATATCTGATGTTCCCATTTTTTATGGTGTCGCACAACAACTCTATCAAAGTACATTATTTTTATTCAAAAATGGACAAACAACAATACTTTATGAGAGCGAAGAAAATAAGATAGAAAATTTTGAGTGCATTAATGATAAAATATTCATAAATTTTTCATTAGCTAGTAATAAAACCAAGCATTTAAAATGCTTAAAATTACAACTGCAAACAAAGGTAAATAAATCAGAACAAGCTACTTCAATTAGCAATCAAAAATCTATTGTAAAGGCTACATTTAATGACTTACAAAACTGCCTAGTAGCTGACCTTCCTTTAAATATAGATGCAAGAAATAATTGCTCCCTTCCTAATGTATCTAATGGTTTTTTTGAAAATATAGTATTTGATAACTTAGGGGCAAAATTAAATGGTCGCAATAGTTTTATTACATTTTCCAATTATAATCAAATCAATTTTAACAACAATCAAGTTTTCTCCATTTCCTTTTGGCTAAATATTGCTGCACAACAACCCGATACTAAAACCCCTGCTAATATTATATTAGAAAAATGGATGGGGAAGGTAGGCTTTCCATACGCTATTAGTTATCAAAGAGATAGCCAACAAATTTCTTTCGCTAGATTTGGCATACAAGGAAGCAATAGAGAACAAGCTGTCGTATTAGTAGATATTAAGCCAAATCAGTTTACGCACTACTGCTGCATCAAAAATAATAAGAACTTAATGGTATATAAAAATGGGGTATTAGCATCCCAATCAAAAGATGTATTAGACCATTCTAACTTAATAACTGCTAATCAGCATCCTTTAGTAATAGGATGCAGAAGTTGGAGAGCAGGAGAAGCCAATCACAGCTTTTTTAAAGGACAAATAGGCGCAGTCAAAATTTTTAAAATAGCATTATCAACGGAAGAAATAAAGTTTGTTTATGAGGAAAACAAGGATACCTATTTGAATTGATCTGCTTTGATATTTAAATAATTTCTTTGAGAAATAATATAAAGGTTGTTATATTTGTACTTATAAAAAATGTCGCAGAAGAATTCAGAAAAGGAGAAAGTCAATTTAAAGAATCTTTCCGTTCGCAAATTGCACAAATGATGCAGGATTTAAGTGAACAAGCCGCTACACTATAAAGCAAAAGAGGAAAAACTAGATGCTTTACTAGAAAAATCACAACAAACGTATGATGAGTTAACAGCTTCGCTTAGTAAAATGCAGGGTTATGAAGGAGTAGTTAATGGGTTTTCGGGGGTACTTAATGATTTAGATGCTCAATTAAAAGAGGTTTCACAGTTGGTTCCTATAGGCACTATACTACCCTGGCACCAAAACATTTTAAACACTTCACTAAAAGAGCAATGGGCATTGTGCAATGGTCAAAAAGTCAATGATAGCACTAGCCCCTTAAACGGCCAAATTCTTCCTGATTTAAATGGGAAAAGGCTTTTTTTAAGAGGCGGAAATAGTTCGGGAAAAGTGGAACAAGAGGATTGGAAAGGACTAATTATAGCTAGCCAACAGGGTAATTATCAACATACGCAAATGGGCGTACCTAAAACAGGTGATTGGAGCAAAGGATTATTTGGAGGATATTGGAAATGTGATTTAGACAAAAATAACCAAAATATAGCCAATCGTTTAATGTTTAAATTTGGTAAAAATGGTGAAGTAAGACCTAAAAATATGTCGGTGGTTTTTATCATCAAAATTAAATAAACATTAATTTGAGATTTGGTTTTAACAGTTACCAAAACGATTCTAAAGCCAAAACA
>JAHDBT010000479.1 GCA_020630215.1 Bacteroidota bacterium | reverse complement strand
AAGTGCAAAAGATCAAGTAGAAATGACGGATTTATTTTTTATGCGTTACTAAGCTATTAAATTATCACTTTCTGACAGCAAAAACCTATTAATTAAATATAGGTAATAAACAAACTATTACAACCAACTATAATGGGAAAGGTAAATCTAGTCTTAAAGGGCTATTTGTTTTTTACACTATCCATTATTTAAAAAGATGGTAGTTATCATACTCAATAGCTAATACCATTTTTGTTTGTTTTTTACTTTATTATGAAACCATAACTTACGTTTGTCCGTAAAAATAGGTGATAAATAAGGCATGTTTCATTTCTCTAGGATTTTAGTTAACACTTTAAAGTGGCGAAGCGTAGCGTAGCCGTCTAAATACTCTGTACTCTGTACTAAAAAAAGTGTCAACTACTAATTGAGGCATACCATAAATAATGTAAATTTTTATTAGATGGCTAAAATTACTTTTAACTAAAAAGTGCTTCTAAATGAACCTCCAAGATTTAAAATTTCTGATTTACCTGCTCGACGATGAAGACCCTAATGTTTATAACGACGTTAGCAAAAAAATTGTGGAAGCAGGGAAACCTGCACTTTCGGCTCTAGAAGATGCACTAGGAGTGGCGGGAATGGATACGCTACTAGAAGAAAGACTAGAATGGGTGATTAACCGCATTCAATACACTACCTTGCTAGGTAGCTTTAAAGATTGGCTATACGCTATAGACGAAAACAAAACGCCAGACTTGCTAAAAGGCTGCTCTTTAATAGCGTCTTATCAGTATCCAGATTTAGACCAAGACTGGATAAAACGAAAACTCAATCGTATTTACCAAGATTTAAGCTATACCGTTAGTACCTTGCAAACAGGCTTAAAATCGGTGTCGGTATTTAATCGAGTATTGTTTGATACACACGATTTTTCCACACCAACTTCTCCTGTCCTAGAACCCAATTCCTTTTTTATTAATAGAGTATTAGGTGCTCGTTGTGGCCATCCTATTGTGTTAAGTATTATTTACTTAATCCTTGCTAGGCGTTTGGGTTTGCGGGTGCATGGTGTTAATTTTGGCAGTAATTTATTACTAGCCTATCCTAAGCGGGTATCAGAGAAAAAAAGGAAACAACTGGTAAGTTTAGAAGACCAATTTATGCACTCGGTGAAGTTTTATATCGACCCTGCTAAAAAAGGAACGATATACATGCCACGAGAAATTAATACTTACTTACAACGAGAAGAAATTCCATTACGTGCCGCCCACTTTACCCCCTGCTTAGATGTAGAAATTATTAAATGCCTAGTGATGCGTTTAGCAGATGTGTACAGCAACCAAAAAATGTTTGAAGAAGAACGAGATATGAAAGCCATTGCCCAACTAATGGAAGAATATATAAGAGAAAAAAGCTTTATTGCTTAGGTTTTTTTGTAGCGACGCAAAATTTTGCGTCGCTACAAAAAAAATCACCTTCTACTAAATTTCCCACTTCCCACCAAATTTTGTTGCTTATTGGTAATGGTAAAAAAGTAAAGCCCTTTAGCTACAAGTTGTTGTTGCACGTGAAACAAATTACCCGAATTAATACGGTCCTCATAGCTCAACTGTCCTAGCGTATTGTACACTTTTAATTGATAAGGATAAGCAGTTAAAGCATCCTCCTTTAACTCAATGGTACAAGCACTACTGCTAGGATTGGGATATACATTTACTCGTACCTCTTCCCTCCATTTATCGTCTGCTATTCCATCTGTTAAAAAATCTACCCACTGACAAGTAACGTTAGTGCCACAGCTATTATTTACCGTTAAACATACATTGTAAATACTTGGCTGATTGTATTCATAAGTAGTGTTTTCTATTATTTGCGCTTCGTTATTACCAAAGGTCCAAATAAATTCTTCTCCGTAACTAGATTCATTAATAGTCGTAATACTGTTGTTCTCGTAGTCAATTTCTAAACTAAAAGCAGCCATTGGTATATTGGGGCAGTACTTTAATATGGTGCCATTATTTCCAACCGCATAACCAACAGTAGCCGAAGGGAAATAAACATCTGCTAAGTAGGTGTCATCCCCGCAGTTTTGCTTAATCCAGTTATCGCCACCATCAGACGTATGTAAAATAAGCCCGTTTTCAACAACTGCCCAACCAGTCTGGCTGTCTACAAAATCTACCGAATTAATGGTATATAGTAAGCCAGCATTTTGCACCTGCCAAGTGTCGCCTCCATCAGCAGTTTTTCGTATCTGACCATTATAGCCTACCATCCATCCTAATTGCCCGTTTACAAAATCAAGTGCCCTGTAACTCTCCTCAAATGCAAACTCGGTTGTTTCCCAAATTAAGCCATTATGTGTACGCACTACCGCACCACTTAAAGCAAAATTATCCAAGCCAGCAAAGTAGACTGTATCTTCATTTACTGCATAAATATCCGATCCCGACATGCCCCCTGGCACATTTACATCTACCCAATTTTCGCCGCTATCGGTTGTTTTAAAAAGGTTGCCGTATTGCCCTACGCCCCAAGCCGTTGTTTCACTAGCTAAGGTAGCACTGAGTAAATAGTTACCATTGCCCCAATTTTTATATGCCCAAGTATTGCCCCCATCGTTTGTCCAAATAATATTGGTAATCGAGTCAGGATTATGACCAGTATATAAATAATTGCCAGTAGAAATAATGCCCACATTATCATTAATAAACTGAATGGAAGTAAGCAATTTAGCCGTGTTGTTAGGTAAAGGAGGATAAGTTTGCTCTTCCCAGTTATCTCCTCCATCTGTGGTGTGAAAAATTTGCCCTGTAGTAATTACCCAACCTTTATTAGGACTCACAAAATGGCAAGATTTTATATCCGCAATAGTAGGGCTATTAATCGCTTGCCATAAATTATCTGTCGCAGCATCTACCGAAAAACAATTGGTTTCGGTTTGCCCGCATTCACTATTGGCTTCTAAACATACATTATAGCAGCCAGCACTAGCAAAAGTGTAACTCGGATTTTCCTCTGTGCTAGTATTCCCATCGCCAAAATCCCAAATGTAAGTATCCGCATTTAAGGTATAATTATCAAATTGAAAGGAAAGGGGATTGCTATCCGAAGGAATACTATTCATGTTAACAATAGGAAAATCGCAAAGCAAAAAATCGCAATCAACAATACTTAAAGTACCAGAAGGAGGAGCTATGTTGGCATCAAACTCATACAATAAACCTGTTGCATCCTTATAGCAAACAAAGCTCGAACCGCCGCCTTCAAAATCATAACTGGTAAAAAAACCGCCTACAATATTGCCAATGCCATCTGCCCAATGTAAAACCGTATTGTTGTCGGGATTCGTGCTTATAAGCTTTAAGTATTTGCGTTCTTCCCCATTTAATAAACTTATCACACCCACTTCGTCTACTATTAATTCGCCATTCAAGTCCGACTCAAATAGGTCGCCCACTTCTAGGCTAAAATCGTAAAGTAACTGTTCGTTGTCACAATTAGAATAAGTATAATAATATTTACCATTATCGGTGCGAACAAAAAAATCGTTCTCAAACATAAAAATAAAACGATGGTAAGTCATACCACATAACGTTACATCCGAATCGTATTTAAAAGACGTGTTGTTGTAATCACATCCGCTGCTAAAGCCGCAAACATAAATATTGCCATACTCCGCCCCCTCATTTGGAAAAGGAGCTAGTTGCGCTTGTGTATCGAGCCAATTAAATAGCAACAATACAATAAAAATCAAAAGTGTTTTGGTTTTCATGATTTCTGATTTTGGGGTTATTGTTCAGCAAGGCGTTTGCTGCAATGTATTACAAGTTATATCGAACAATAACTTTCAGTAAAAAATATAATAGGGCTTATATTTTGAATGGTGAAATTGGATATTATGTGTTTGTATTTTTTATTTGGAGTAGGTAGAATACAAAACTTGGTAAAAGCATAAATAATAATGGAGTGTTTATTTTATTTCGTTGCCCATAATTAATTGATCCGTAAAAATTGCCTAGCAAATAACCAAATCGAAGCCATCTTTCTACCAAAAGCGAAGCGTACTTTCTACTTTCTACAACTATTTAGCGAATGCTGAATAGTAAAGCATAAAGTTTGTCCTTAAATATGCACGGCTATTCCTATTTTTTTACGAAATTCGCACAGTTAAATGAAATAAAATCAAATTTACAAATATATGGAACACTTACAAACTTATTTAGCAAATAATAAACAACGTTTTTTAGACGAATTATTCGATTTATTACGCATCCCTTCGGTAAGTGCCGATAGTGCGTATAAGGACGATGTATTAAAAACAGCCGAGTTTGTAAAACAAAGCCTTATTGATGCAGGAGCCGATAATGTGGAGCTTTGCCAAACGGCAGGCTACCCAATTGTTTATGGCGAAAAAATTATTAGTGCCGATTTACCAACCATCCTAGTATACGGCCACTACGATGTACAACCACCCGACCCCATAGAACTATGGGATTCGCCTCCTTTTGAACCCGTGATTAAAGACGAAAAAATTTACGCTAGAGGTGCCTGCGACGACAAAGGACAAATGTACATGCATGTAAAAGCCTTTGAAATGATGATGCGTAACAACACCCTGCCTTGTAATGTAAAGTTTATGATTGAAGGAGAGGAGGAAGTAGGTTCCGATAATTTACCCCCTTATTTACGTGCCAACGTAGAAAAACTAAAAGCCGATGTCGTACTCATTTCCGATACGTCGATGATTGCTAATGATGTGCCATCTATTACCACTGGGCTGCGAGGGTTAAGTTATGTAGAGGTAGAAGTTGTAGGACCCAATATTGATTTACACTCGGGTACTTTTGGAGGTGCAGTTGCGAATCCTGTAAATGTATTGTGTAAATTAATTGCTTCTTTACACGACGAAAACAACCACATCACCATCCCCGGTTTTTATGATGATGTAGTAGAATTGTCGGAAGAAGAACGAGCCGAAATGGCCAAGCGTCCTTTTGATATTGAAGCGTACAAGCAATATTTAGACATCAACGAAGTGCAAGGAGAAAAAGGCTACTCTACCACCGAACGCACGTCTATTCGCCCTACTTTGGATGTAAATGGTATGTGGGGCGGCTATATTGGCGAAGGAGCAAAAACCGTATTGCCAAGCAAAGCCAGCGCAAAAATTTCGATGCGTTTAGTACCCAACCAAAACTCCGAAAAAATTACCGAACTGTTCCAAAAACATTTTGAAAGTATTGCACCGTCATCCGTAAAAGTAAAAGTTACCCCACATCACGGCGGCGAACCAGCAGTAACACCTATCGACTCTAAAGGTTATTTAGCAGCCGTTAAAGCTATGGAAAAAACCTTTGGTAAACGCCCAATCCCTTCTCGCGAAGGTGGCAGTATTCCTATTGTTGCTTTGTTTGAAGAAGTGCTAGGTTTAAAAACAATATTAATGGGTTTTGGCTTAAATACAGATGCCATTCACTCGCCCAACGAACATTACGGCCTATTTAATTACTACAAAGGCATCGAAACCATTCCGCATTTTTACAAGGAATTTGCAGGAATGTATGCGTAGTTTTTTGTAGAAAGTAGAAGGTACTTTTGTAGAAGGTAGAAAGACTTACTATTTTTGATGTGTTTATATATACTCAACCACATCGGTTTTTGTGCAAATAGTTGTTTAATTTTACATCAAGC
>JAHDBT010000478.1 GCA_020630215.1 Bacteroidota bacterium | reverse complement strand
CTAGAAACAGCCAATTTCAACATGATGAAATCTTTTGTAAAGCAATAGGATGATTAAATTGTTGAATTGTTAGATTATTTAATTGCTGAATTGTTTTTTTGTTGAATTGTTTTTTGCTGGCAATTTTTAGCGACTACTCATTAGTAATTAGTTGTTAATACAATTGTTCGTATCGAATTTGTGTTAAGTTGTTTTGTCTTTAAGCACAAGGAAACCGAAAACGGACCGTTATTTAGTTTGCGTCCCTAAAGAAAATGCTGGGTTTTCTTTACGCCTTCCTCCAAAAAAAAGAGGAACAGATTTAATTATCTGTTCCTCTTTTTTTAAATCATTAGTTGCATTTTATTATCTAATTATTGTAACATGTCCTTTGTGTTGTTCTAGTTCGCTTATTACGCCATCTTCATCCACATACTGAAAACGCAGCATATAAACATAAACACCTACTTCGGCTTCTTTTCCTTTGTAAGTGCCGTCCCAGGTAATATGGGGGGCATTGCTTGTAAAAATATTAGCTCCCCAACGGTTAAATATTTGTAGTTCATAGCTTACTACATCACAACTTAAAATACTGCGGAAACTATCGTTATAACCATCCTTATTAGGTGAAAAGGAGGTAGGTAAAACTAGTTGGCAACCCAAGCAATTTTTAAAGTTTATTACTAGGCTATCTCTAGCAACACCACACTCATTATGCGCCTGTATCCAATAAATGCCATCGTTTATAGTAGTTAATTGTTCTCGTTCTGTATCACCATCATGCCATTCAAAACTGCTTCCTTTTACATAAGCTTCCATGCTTACTGCTTTTCCCAAACAAGCGTCCATATCGGCTACTAAAGCTACTTCTGGAACCGTTTTTACATGAATATCTACATAGTCAATATCGCCACATAAACCAGCAATTTCATAACTAACAGTATGCACACCATCAGTTACTAATGCTGCATCAAATATACCTGCATTGGCATCTACAATACCATTGCCTGCCCAAACGCCGCCAACATCGGTTGCTGCTAAACTATAGGGTCCATCGCCTTTGCAAATTACAGGTACTGGGTTAATACTCGCATCTACATTTTCTAAAACCGTAATATCAAAATTTAAAACTATATCGGGGCAAGGGGCTTCGGCACTAAGCGTATAAGTATAACTGTTCGTAGTATCTTGGCTAGGGTCAAATAAATTGTTTTGATTGGCTAGGGGCGGTGTCCATATTCCGTTGGTATCAACACCTGCTGTTAAGAGGGAATTAAGCCTAAAGGCATCCTCGTTTTTACAGATGTTCCTATTGCTTGCGCTGCCACCAAAAGTAGGGTTTGCGGCAGTTACTTCTGCTGTGCCAGTAGTAGTTCCTGTACAAAAGCTATTGCTAACAGACAATAAGGTGTAAGTGCCAACCGTAGTTGTATAAATGGTGTGAGGGCTTGTATTGGTAATAATAGGTGCTTGTGCAATATAGTCAATAGCATAAACAATTTCCCATGGGGGCGATCCTGTTATTGTTAAATTAAGTTCGGCAGTATTAATACCATCATTACAAAAAGCAGCATCACCATTAAGTATTGCATGTGGGCAGTCGCTGCAATCAAAAGTACCAGTAATGGTATTGCCGCAATTGTAAACATCGGTAGCTGTAAACTCATAGGTTTGCCCGTTGTTAATAGGATTACTTACAAACTGATTACCGCTAATAGTCCCTTCATTCCCTAGTACTAAATAGCTTGCTTCATTGCCATCTATTAGATCAAAACTAACCGTGTATCCAGTACCATCAGGAACACAGTTCACCACTACGTTTTCTATTTCTGGCAGTATTTTGTTTACCGTAACAGTAATATTGGATGAACCACAAGAATTGGAATTGGCAGTCATAGTATAAGTCGTAGTCGTAGTAGGACTCGCAATTGGATTGGGGCAATTGGTGCAACTCAATCCATCTGCTGGCGACCAACTGTAAGCTATATTATCACTCAGGTTAGCGCATCCTAAGCTAACCGATTCTCCTAAACAGATACAAACATCGGGACCTGTACAAGTATAAGCTACATTTCCTGGGATAAATGCGGCATTTAAATAAGTTCGTTGTGCTTGTATTATTTGCGGTTCGGCATTCGAAGTAGTAATAAGGGTGGTGCTGTATTCGTGTCCGCCTAAGTAAAACATATTGCCACCAATATCGCTGCCATTAATATCGGCACCAGATACAAGTACCTCATTGGCTTGCGGGTCGTTACCTACAATAACAGTAGGGTAACTATTAGCTCGCCAAGTACTTGAGGCTTCTAATCCATAAGAACCTGTAGTGCCGTATATATTGGGTGGCAAATTGCCTTGAAATTGCATAATAGCTAAGTCGTTATGCAAAAAAGTATAATTATTGCCATCAACGCCACCACCTATATTTACAAAACCATTGGTAGATTGGTAAAAGCCCGTATTTTCAAAGGCTAATAAACCGACACATTGCGCTAAAAAATTACCGCCATTAGATACAAAGCTGGCAACAGTATTGGCATAAGTTTCATTCACGAGTTCTATATCAATATGTGGCTGGGATACAAAAGTATTACATTGTGAAGAGTTTAAAAATTCTTCATTAGAAATATCCTGATAAGGAATAGCAGCTAGTTCTAGGATTTGTTTATGTGGCCAGGTGTCATAACCATCATTCAATATCGAAATTCGAGGTGCTTCTTTTAATTCATAACGAACATCCAACTGTTCGTCATTACTCAACTTATAAACAGCTACCTCATTTCCAAATTCCGTAATAATATCATCAATTTCAGGAGGCGTATCGTTATAAGTAGGATTACAAGAAATATTATATTGATTATTATTTAAATCAATTACAAAAGCACTACTGTAAAAACTTAAATCGCTAGGGGCTGTAGTCGTAGGGAAAACTTGGTAGGCATTAGCCGTAAAATCTGCTTCATCTTTGTTTTTGCCAGAGCGAATAATCCATTTCACATATACCCCTTTTTCTAGTAATTCATGCGCCAAACCGTAGGCTTTTAAATTAAGGGCTTCGTAATTAATAACGATGATACTATCGCCAGAAGACATCGGATAGCTGTAGCTGGTTAGCTGCTTTTGTTCGTCTAGCGGAATAACATAAGAACCTGCTGCAATTGTTTGTATATTGGTGCTAGGATTGGGTAGATCTTGTGCCTGAAGCAAGCCTAATGGTTCTAGCAGTAAAAGGCATAGCCAAGTTATTGAGTATATCCAATTTATATGATGAATTTGTGCGATCATTGTGTAATAAAAACTTTAGGTATTTAGGAGTTATTTATTTTGCTATAAACAAAATAGTGTTGAATAAACCAACTGCGTCCATTTGCTGATTTAAGTAACAATAAAAAATAACGCTGTTTAAATAACCTTTTCTTATTTAGTTTTTTTGTTGAGTATAACTTAAAATAAGTATAGGTAAACGACTAGCAAATGAGGTGTGAATCAATTAAATGTACAGTATATTTGTACACATATTAGAAGTGCACCTTGTTTAGTCGTGGTTTTTAAAACGTGTCACCTTTACCGACTGGGTTTGCTTTAAAAGTTAGGAAGGGTTTTTACCCGTAGTAAATATTTGTAAAGATTTACTACTTGACAATCAGATGTTTAACTTGGAATGTATGCGTTTACTTGGTTTGCTTTGCTTGCAGAAAGGTTTAGTCAAGCTTTTTGGAGTACTTACAATGTGTTAGGGAAGCCGAAAAAAATAATCTACCCATCTGACGGACTCTTTTTCCTTTTTGCTGCGTTAAAATTTTTCCACGTAGCGCTGCTATGTGGAAAAATTTTGCCTTGCTAAAAGAAAAAATAGCCTCGTCAGCTTGGATACCTTATTTATTGCGACTTCCCTTACTTTTAAATACGTAGTTCATGAAAATAAGATTCGTTCTAGTTTTAAGCTTGATTAGATTAAAAAAACGCTTAATGAACTACTAAAACACAAGAATCAAGAATTAAAAATAGTGCATTCATCATTAATTTAGTATCTTGCAGGCATCTTAAAAACGAATGATATTTTATGAACAGTATTACTTTTGTTGTAACAATGATAATTGGCGGTGATAATTATAACGCTACCTTAAATGCAATATTTTTTGTTGCTATTTTAGCAGTAATGTATTTTTTTATGATACGTCCGCAAGCTAAACGAGCAAAAGAGCAAGAAGCTTTTATGGAAGACCTTAAACGAGGTAGTAAGGTAGTAACAATTGGTGGTATTCATGGAAAAATTGTTAAGGTAGGAAACACTACGGTAACAATTGAAGTAGATAGCAATACGAAGCTAAAAGTAGAAAAGTCGGTTGTATCGATGGAATTTACCAAAGGTGTGGGCAAAGGAAAATCTGAAGCAAGTACAAAAGCAGATTAATAGTTTGTAAACGCCTTTAAAAGAACTTTACTTATGTTCAAATTTCTATCAGGAGTAGACCGAGGTACCTTGATAGCCTGTATGTTTATCTCTTTTGTAATATGGGTAGGTACTACTTTGGCAGAGGTGTATACAACTAATATTGTAGTGCCCGTAAACTATATTAACCTCCCCGAAAAAAAAGTCCTATCAGAACCTTTGCCCGAAAAATTAAGCATTCATGTGAAAGGTACAGGTACCCAAATCTTTCGGCAAATTGGCTTTAATCCTACTTCCCTTATTATTGATTGTGCTGCCTATAGCAAAATGGATAGTGCAAGGGTTGCAACCGCTGATATGGCCAAAAGGTTTGAAGACCAATTAAAAGAGATTGAAGTGCTATATACAAATCCTAGTTATATAGACTTTTTTTTTGAAGATAAACTGAAGCGGAAAGTGCCTATTTTTTTTGAAAATGATATTAAAACTGCCCATCAGTTTGACCTAAAAGGAGAACCCCGTATTGAACCCGATAGTGTGCTTATTACAGGACCCGCATCTTTAGTGAAATATATTAGTAGTTGGAAAACAGAAAAAGTAGTATTGCGTGACTTAAACAAACGCTTTGAAAATGATATAAAATTGGTCGTGCCCGAAAACTCCATGTTAAACCTTTCGCTTGTTGATACCCGATATATTATTGATGTAGAAGAATATACACAGAATAGAATAGAAGTGCCAGTAGAATTATTGAATGTGCCTGATACAATAGAAATATTTCCTTGGCCTAAAAAAATAGAAGTCCAGTTTTTAGTTGGACTTAGTGAGTTTGAAGAAATTGACCATCACTTTTTTACCATTATAGCCGACTTTGCCGATGTAGACTTTGAAAACAGTAATCGAGTTGACCTAAAAATTACCGAAGAACCAGCAACCGTCAGAGACATTAAATATTCACCATCTTACGTGGAATATATTATATACGATTAAGCATTTCCCCTTTGAATATGGAAAACTTAACCCATGTTGATATTGTAATCCCTAATATCAAAATGTTTTATGTTCTATGATTATTAAAGCTTTGCAATGCCTCGGCGTTAGCAGGTAAAAACAGTTTAGCCGTTTAACAATTTAGCATTAAATTGGGAGGACTACCTAATCAAATTGTAATAGAAAATATACGAATTTACCAAATCAACAACCAAACCCGCCCTTTATTTCCGCTATTATATTGCTGGAAATCTTTCCTTTTTTAAATAGTGCTTGACCGAAAAAGGCTAAGCCATTAACAGTTAGAGTGTTAGATT
>JAHDBT010000477.1:1368-5694 GCA_020630215.1 Bacteroidota bacterium | reverse complement strand
TTTCCTCCTACAATGGATAACATTTCCACTTCGTTATCTCCTGGTTTTCCTAGCACTCGTTCTACATGCGCTACAGGACTTTTTTTATTTTCTGGCCATTCTACTATTTTCACAATCACCTTATCGCCATTTTCGGCCCCTTTGGTTTGCGATAATGGGATAAATAAATCGACGGGCATTTTATTATCTGGAATTAAAAAGGCAGCACCTTTACTGGCTCTAAAAATGCCTACATATTGGTTATGTTGTCTTTTTACTACTTCAATAATTTCGCCCTCCAAACGGTTGCGTCGAGAGCCTCCTTTTGCTTTAATGCGTACTTTTACGGTATCGCCATCAAAGGCACGGTTTATTTTTTTGGGAGAAATATAAACGTCTTTTTCTATATCGTCAGAAATGATATAGGCAGCACCGCTTCTGGTCATGTCTACTCTGCCGGTAATAATATTTTTGCTATTGCCGCCAGCTTTCGCATCTTTTGCGGCACGCCCCATTTGGCGAGGATTGATTTTAAAACGGTTTCCTTTCTCTTCGTCTACTCGTCCTTTTTCGTATAGGTATGCCATTGCAACAATTACCTGTTCTTTGGTAAATTCTGTTTTTCCAACTTTTCCTTGAATAAATTTATAACTGTAGGCTTTCTTTGGGTTATCGCTTAATAACTGTAATATTTTTTTTTCTAAAGCTTTATTTCTAGTGCTTGTTTCTTTTTTAGATTTTTTTTTCTTTTTCAATGTATTAATATTTAATTTTTGTTGATTGATTGCACAAAAGTTGTGCTTTTTGAGGAGCTACTTTTGTTGTTGGTTATTATGAAATGGTGAAAGGTAAGTTTGTATTGTTAAAACCAATGGGCATAACTGTAGGCTTATTATGCAAACAAAGGTAATAAATTTGTTGATACGAAGGACTTTTTATGATTGGATTTCTTTGGTTTGTTATATGTTTAGGGCTGTTAAAGAGCCGGTAAATAATGTTAGGTACTATTTAATCAAATAAAATGCCTAAAAATTAGTGTTCCATGCTTACATCTTCTCATTCTACTGTACTAACTGTATTCTTTTGAAAAAAGTGCCATAAAGGAGGAAAAACTTGAATTTTAAATTTAAAAGCGAGGATTTATGTCCTCTTCCCCCACACATATCCCTCCATAAACTCAAAAAATTCACTTCTAGTTTGTAAATTTGCCCCCTTCATTCCCCATCCTGTAAAAAGATGGGCCTTTTGTTATATTTTGGCCTACTTCTTGCTTACGATTGTAGAAAGTACTACATCAATACAAACGCAAACAAGTAAAAGCCAACCACTAGAAAAATCGCCAGCATATTAAAAACTGAATACTAAAAAATCGCCAGCATATAAAAACTGACTGCTGACAAAGAGCGTCAGCGAATGGTCTGACTACTGACCGCTAATTGCTAAAAAATCGCCAGCATATAAAAACTGACCGCTAACAAGGAGCGTCAGCGAATGGTCTGACTACTGACCGCTGACCACTGGCTACTAAAAAAATAGAACAATGAAAGTATTAAAATTTGGAGGCTCTTCCGTAAAAGATGCCGACCGTATTCGCAAGGTGCGAGATATTGTTGCCAACACGCTTAAATCTACCAACAAGTTGGTGGTTGCGGTTTCGGCTTTGGGCGGATTAACCGATTTTTTAATTGATACTGCTCGCAAAGCCGAAGCAGGAAACGATCAGTTTAAAGACCAATTGGATGATATTTATTATCGCCATCGCCAAGTGGCCGAAGCTTTGTTTACTTCGGAAGAATTACCTCCTATTCGTCAATACTTAAAAAAGGTAACCAACAACTTGGAGAACCTCCTTATTGGTACGTCTTTAATTAAGGAATTATCGCCTCGTAGTTTGGATATGGTGATGAGTTATGGAGAGGTAATGTCGTCGTTTATTATTGCCAACTTTTTGGCAAAAACCATGAACTGCGAACATGCCGATTCGCGCGAGCTTATTAAAACCGATAATACCTTTAATGCTGCACAAGTTGATTTTAAAGCAACCAATGCCAATATTAAAAAGAAGCTGAACAAAAAGAAAGGCGTTTATCTAGTAGGCGGCTTTATTGCTTCTAACGACAAAGATGTTACCACAACCCTAGGCAGAGGCGGCTCCGATTTTTCGGCAGCCATTTATGGTTCTGCTTTGGATGCAGAAGAAATTGAAATTTGGACAGATGTTGATGGCGTGATGACCGCTGATCCTCGCAAAGTAAAAAAAGCGTTCTCCCTAAAAACCATGACCTACGAGGAAGCCATGGAAATGTCGCACTTTGGCGCAAAAGTTATTCACCCGCCTACCGTACAACCTGCCCTCGACAAGCAAATCCCCATCCGTATTCGCAATACTTTTAACCCTGCTTTCCCAGGTACTTTTATCACCGCTAATGCGACCGACGATTACCTAGTAAAAGGCATTTCTTCTATTAGCGATATTTGTCTTATTACCGTACAAGGAAGTGGCTTAATTGGCGTTACTGGCGTAGCAGGACGCTTGTTTAAAACCCTAGCAGCAAAACGGGTCAACATCATTTTAATTACCCAAGCGTCTTCCGAGCATTCCATTACATTTGCCATTAATCCTAAAGATGCTGCCGCAGCAAAATCGGCAATTGAAGAGGAATTTAGTGTAGAAATGCGCCAACACCTTATTAATGATATTACCGTAGAAAACGACCTAGCCATTGTAGCCGTAATTGGCTCTAACATGAAAAATGTAATTGGCGTTTCGGGACGTACTTTTAGTGCTTTGGGTGCTAATGGAATTAACATTCGTGCCATTGCTCAGGGTTCTTCGGAATTAAATATTTCGGCAGTAATTAGCAAGTCCGACGTTTCTAAATCGCTAAATGCTTTACACGAAACCTTCTTTTTATCGGATACCAAAACCGTGCATTTATTTGTAGTCGGTGCTACGGGATTAATTGGTTCTACACTACTCAATCAAATTAAAGCGCAAGGAGCTTATTTAAAAGAAACGCAATCCTTAGAAATTAAATTGGTAGCCGTAACCAACAGTCGCAAAATGCATTTTGATGAGGATGGTTTGGTGCTAGACAATTGGGAAGAACCGTTAAATAAACATGGTAAAAAAGCCAGTCTTAAAAAGTTTATTCAGCACATGAACGGCTTAAACTTACCCAACTCTATTTTTGTAGATTGCACCGCAAGTGCCGATCCAATTAAGCACTACGAAGAAATTTTAAGCACGAGTACGTCCATTGTAACGCCCAATAAAATTGCCAATTCTAGTAAATTATTGAACTACTTAAAATACCAAGAATTAGCCAAAAAATACAATGTTCACTTTTTATACGAAACCAATGTAGGCGCAGGTTTACCTGTTATATCAACACTAAAAAGCTTACTACAAAGTGGCGATAAAGTAACCAAAATAGAAGCCGTTTTATCAGGTTCTTTATCTTTCATTTTTAACTCTTTTGTAGGTGATGCAAAGTTTAGCGACATTGTAAAAGCCGCCAAAGAAAAAGGCTATACCGAACCCGATCCACGAGATGATTTAAGTGGAAAAGATGTAGCTCGTAAAGTATTAATTTTATCAAGAGAGATTGGTCAGCACATAGAAATGAGCGACATTGAGGTAGAAGACATTTTACCAGCCGCCTGCACCAAAGCCAAAACTGTTGATGCCTTTTTTAAAGCTTTAGAAAAGAACGACAACCACTTTACCAAAATGCGAGACAAAGCCGCCAAGGAAGGAAAAGTGTTGCGCTTTTTAGCCAGCATCACCCCCGAAAAAGCCAGCGTTGCCCTAAAAGCCGTAGACGCAAAAGACCCGTTCTACTCCTTATCTGGCAGCGACAATATGATAGTATTTACCACCATGCGCTACAACGACCGACCACTAGTAGTTAAAGGCCCTGGCGCAGGTGCAGAAGTAACCGCCGCTGGCGTTTTTGCAGAAATTATTTCTATTGGGAATTCGCTTTAGGGAGCAAGGAGCAGTCAGCGGTCAGATCATTCGCTGGCGCTCATTGTCAGCGGTCAGTTTATATGCTGGCGATTGGATTTTTGATTCTTGAAATGTGATATTTGATTTTTTCTTGCTGGCGATTTTTTGTTTGGAAAACTAAAAAATCGCCAGCATAAATACCCACAAACTAAAACAAACCAAATAACTAAAAAAAGGAGACGGCGAAGCCCAAAAAGCTTTGTGCAACCCCGTATAAAAACTCTGTGCAACTCAGTAGGACAACTAAAAAAATCGCCAGCATAAATACCCACAAACTAAAACAAACCAAATAACTAAAAAAAGGAGACGGCGAAGCCCAAAAAAGGCTGTGTAAC
>JAHDBT010000477.1:0-1268 GCA_020630215.1 Bacteroidota bacterium | reverse complement strand
ACTCCGTGCAACTCAGTAAGACAACTAAAAAAACGTCAGCATATAAAAACTGACAGCGTAGCGATCTGACCACTGACAGAAAGCGAAGCGAACGGTCTGACTGCTTAAAAACAAAATCATGGTAACAGCATTTGCGCCTGCATCGGTAGGCAACATAACCGTAGGCTTTGATGTACTAGGAATGGCCATTGCTAATCCAGGAGATGAAGTGACGGTACAATTTAATGACCGCAAGGAAGTACGCATTGTAGAAATTACGGGCGACGGAGGGAAACTCCCTTTAGCCGCCGAAAAAAACACGGCAACCGTAGCCATTATCTCCTTGCTCCAACATTTGGGCAGCGAGCAAGGCATGGATGTAACGATACACAAAAAAATGCCTTTTGGCAGCGGACTAGGTTCTAGCTCCGCAAGTGCCGTTGCAGGAGCTTATGCCGCCAACGAACTACTAGGTGCGCCGTTCACCAAAAACGAATTAATTACTTTCGCACTTGATGGCGAAGCCATAGCAAGCGGCGGTAGACATGCAGACAATGTAGCCCCTTGTATGCTAGGCGGCATCACTTTAATACGAGGCTACAATCCGCTAGACATTATAACCCTACCCGTACCCGATAATTTACATTGCTCCGTTATTTATCCCGAAATAGAAATCCTCACCAAAGCCGCTAGAGAAATCCTCCCTAAAGAAGTGCCGATGAAGGATGCCATTTCGCAAATAGGAAATATTGCAGGTTTCGTTTCCGCCCTCTACCAAAACGACCTCGCCCTACTCAGCCGCTGCATGAGCGACACCCTAGCCGAACCCTACCGTGCTACCCTCCTCCCCGATTTCGAGAAAGTACGCAATGCTGCATTATATGGTGGCGCATTGTCATTTGGTATTTCGGGTTCTGGTCCTTCTATGTTTGCTTTTTCTGATAGTGCCGCTAAGGCTGGACAGGTTGGGGAATTGATGAAGAAGGCTTTGGATAGACAAGGGGTTGGGAATATGGTTTTTGTTTCTAAGGTTAATGAGAAAGGAGTGGTGATTATTTAGTATACCACCAAATGAGTTTCGGAGCTTCTGTTCTTTCTAGTTGCACTAGAAAGCCCGAAAGTCTAATATTGCTGTAAGAAAAATGACCATTTCAGAATCATTGGATGTTAGTAGGTCTTGCACACTGCGGTCGTGAACGGCTATTTCGGTAAAGCCCGTATAGACTTCTTCGGGTGCCAATTGTGTTTTTATTTGGCGGCGACTTTTGCCCAAATAAATAACAAATTGC
>JAHDBT010000476.1 GCA_020630215.1 Bacteroidota bacterium | reverse complement strand
CTAACTAATTGAGTGTCAATAAGTATTTTTTATAAAATTCAACAGACTATTGATATTAAAAAAAGAGCGTGCATTTATGTGGGATAAATGCACGCTCGATTATTTTTTTAGAAAATGGGCGGAAGTGAGCTATCAATGAATAACAAACTTTTTGATTTGCACTTGCTCACTATTATTCGTAACTACTAAAAAGTAAATACCTGCTTCAACATTGTTTATAGCTACCTTTTGAGCGATAGTTCCTGTAGTTAGTGTTTGTTGATATCGTGTTTTGCCAAGTATTCTACTACCAATTATCAAAGTTGTAAGTACCGCTATTTTTTTCTTCATAACCTCCATTAATGTTGTAAATGCTTCGCATGGCGTTATTATGTCTTTGTTGTTCTAGTTGGCTTTGTAGGTTGTAATAACTAGCACTTGGCTGGTATTGCCTTCCTTGATACGCACGAGCTATAGCAGCCTGTTTATTAATGGCTTGCTGTACAGTTGTACGCATAATGTACATCGTGTTAGCAGGGTTTTGCTTAAAACTATTAATACAAGTAGTGCGTAGCATTACTTTAGCTTGTGGATAAAAAGGGTAGCCAGCATTATACTCACTTGCCATAATATAAGTACTAATGTCTTGCTCGGTAATTTGCATGTTACCTACTCTTACAGCTACCTGTGCATAAGTTACTTGAAATGCTAAGAAACACATCGTGAAAGCTAAAAGTGTTTTGATAAATGATTTCATAATTTTTTTTTTGTGTGAAAAATTTAAGACTATTTCAAATTTTGAGGTATTATTTTAGTGCGTAATATCTTCTATGTATTGTTATGTACTCGATTGATTGTTTTGCCAAACAAAAAAGCCTTAATAGCCCCAAGCAGCTACGCTATAGCAACATTAAGCAGGGGTACTTCTATTTAAATATTATCTCGGATGAGCAGAACGTTTATAGCCAAATTTTTAGGGTAGAGAAAACGATAACTTTATTCAAAGTAACACTAGCTAGTTGATTCTTAGCTACAGCAATCCTTATAGGTTTTTAATTACGCAGTAGTTGCGTTGTTTTATTTAAAACCTTTAGGATATAAAATATTTACAGCTTGATGAGCATTGCACTAGGATAAGCACAACATTCCGAGTAATAATACTGGAATTTTTGTAGGCTAAGGGACGGAGAAAAATAACAAAAGTGGTGGAGTTTATTTTTCTCATTCACTAAGTGCAATTTGGAAGGCAGTACACTTTAATTGGAAATATTTATTGGGATATATTTATAATTTCAATTGCAATGCAAATATAATGTAAAAATTTTTGTTACCAAAAAAAAACACCTTTTTATTTTCTTTTATTTGTTACTGCTCAAAACAGTAGGATAATAAATTGGCTATTTCGCCTTTCCTGTTTTCTAATATCGGGTATTGCTAATATCTACCTAGCTCGTTATTTATTCTCCGCCTTTTAACAAAAGGAAATTCCTTTTTACACTAAGAAAAAGCCCATTCAAAAATAAGTTTGTATCTTTACCCCTCCAATCCCCATTTACCTATTTGCACCTCTTTAAATTAGTACCATTCAAACTACCAAATTCTTTTTTCCCAAAAAAGCAACACCAGCTATCTATATCAACTACAGTACAGATACCACAATCATTAGTCATGAAACATAGTTTATTATTACTAGTATTATTTACCTTAATACTAGGAGGAAGCATTTGCCCTCCTCAGCAATTACAAGCACAATGTAATGTAACGGCAGTTGTTACAACAGGCATAACGGGTTATTCGTATGCTAATATACAATGGCAAGCAAGCAGCAATGCTTTTGGATATATGGTGCGATTAAAACAAGTTGGGTTAAGCACTTGGAACGAGGTAGAAGTAACTACCAATGAAGCGGTTTTATATGTTGCTCCTTGCTCGCAATACGAAGTGCAAGTAAAAACTTTGTGTGGGGTGAATGGCGAAAGTAGTTTTACAGGTTCTACCATTATTAATACACAAGGCTGCGGCGATACCTACTGTTATGCCTATAGTAGCAATACCGATTATGAATGGATAAATAGTGTGAGTATAAACACTATTAACAATACATCGGGTGCAAATTGGGGGTATGGCAATTACACCAACCTATCTACTAGTTTAGAGCAAGGACAAAGTTACCTACTTACCCTTAACCCTGGCTTTGCAGAAAGCAGCTTTGCAGAACATTGGCGAGTGTGGATAGATTTTAACCAAGACGATAGTTTTAACAATACCAGCGAATTGGTATACGATAGCGGCTTTGCTACCCTAGGACAAGTACAGTCGTTTATTAATATACCTGCTACCGCCTTTACAGGCAATACTCGTATGCGTGTAGCCATGAAATGGATAGATACGGGCGATATAGCTCCTAGTGCTTGTGGAGCAATTAACTATGGCGAAGTAGAAGATTATACCATTAATATTACTAGTGGCACTTTTGAATGTACGGGGCCTTTTATTAGTTTAAATAGCAACCCTACTGCTTGCGGAGGCAATACAGGGCAAATAAGCAGCACCATTTCGGGAGGTACGCCGCCTTATAATTACCAATGGAGCAATGGTTCTGGCACTTCCACTATTTTAGCATTAGGCGCAGGCACTTATACCGTAACTATTACCGATGCCAACAATTGCAGCAATACCGCACAAGCAGCCATTAGTAGTATAGGAGGGGTGCAAATAGAAGAAATAATGGTAAACGATGCCACTTGCGGACAAGGAAACGGAAGCATTTTTTTAGAAGTAGCGGGTACTGGATTGAGCTTTGATTGGGCGCATAATTCTTTATTGATTTCCCCTATTACCGTTGGTTTAAATGCTGGGGTTTATACCGTTACTATTACAGATAGTGGCGGCTGTTCTACCGTAGAAAATTTTACAGTTGGCAATGCAGATAATATGGAAATGAATTTGGTAAATGTAAATGATGCTTCTTGCGGACAAGCCAACGGAAGCGCACAAGTAAGTGTAGCCATTAATGGTTCGGTTAGCTATGAGTGGGCGCATGCCCCAGGATTAAATGCGGCTACTGCAACAGGTTTGCAAGCTGGTTTGTATAGTGTTACTGCTACCGATGCAAATGGTTGTACCGCTACTCAAACTATTAGTATTATAGATACGGGCGCACCTACTATTAATGGCTTATCGGCGCAAGATGCTACTTGCGGACAAGCAACTGGCAGCATTACTGTAAATGCTTCGGGAGGTACTTTGCCTTTATCGTATAGTTGGTCGCATAACATAGGCTTAAATAACAATACCGCTACGGATTTGCAAGCAGGCTCGTATAGTGTAACGATTACCGATGCAACCAATTGTTCGGCAATTACAGCAACTAGTATTAATAATGTAGGACCCACTATTAGCAATACGGTGGTTAACCCTGCTGCTTGCAACGAAGCAAATGGAAGTATTACCCTAAACGTAGCCGCAGCAGGAGGTGGAGCAATTGGTTTTAGCTGGTCGCACAATGCAACTTTAGGAGGAGCCATTGCTAACAATTTGGCAGCAGGTTTATATACCGTTACCATTACCGATTTTACCGCTAATTGCAGCATTGTAGAAACCATTAGTGTAAGTGGCAGTCAGGCAATGATGGGAAGTCTTAGTACGAGTATTGCAATCTGCGGAAGTAGTAGCGGTTCGGCAAATATTAGTGTTATGGGAGGAACAATGCCCTATAATTACGAATGGAGCAATGGGCAAGCTACCCCAACTGCTACTGAATTAACCGCAGGAACTTATACGGTAACGGTTTCGGATGCGAATGACTGTGTGCTTATTGAAACCGCTATTATTACAAGTGTCAATCCGCTAGGATTAGAAATTGTATCGGGCAATGCTACCTGCGAGGCAGCGAATGCAGAGGCAATTGCTTTTGCTAGTAATGGAACGGCTCCTTACCAATTTAACTGGAGTAACGGCGCTACCGAATTAAGCCTAGATGATTTAGCCGCAGGCGTATACAGCTTAACGGTTACTGATGCGAACGGATGCACAGCTATTGCTACCACAACTATTAACACCGAAGGCAGTTTAAGTGCCAACATACAAAATGTTACACCCGTAAGTTGTGGCGAAGATAATGGCTCGGCACAAGTAGTTGTAACGGAAGGTACGCCCCCTTACAATTACCAATGGGATTTTACAGGTGGTACTAATAGCGCAACAATTAATAATATGCCAGCGGGTTTTTATACTGTAACGGTAAGTGATGTTAATGGATGCAGTACCGCTTTATCGGTGGTAGTAGAGGAACTAGGAGGGACGGTAATTTTTCTCGAAGATACAAGCAATTCTTGCGAAGAGAACGATGGTACGGCAACGGTAACCGTTTTTACAGCCGCAACTCCCTTTGCCGTTTTATGGAATAACGGACAAACAACCACTACTGCAACAGGTTTAGCATCTGGCACTTACACCGTAACCGTAACCGATGTAAACGGCTGCGAAACTTGGGATGCTGTATTAGTACAAAACCTCCAACAACCTATTGCCAATTTAGCTGCCGACTCCCTCATTTATAATGGCAGCGATATTATTGTGCTAGATGCTTTTCATCCTGATAACGATGATGCAAATTATGCCTGGAGTACGGGCGAAAATACTGCTGTTATTGGTGTAGAGGCCGCAGGTACTTATACGGTAACCGTAACAAGTGTAGATGGCTGCACTGCTACCGACGAAGTAGTGGTTTTACTAAATACAAGTATTACCGCAACAACAGCAATTCAAGCAAACATATATCCTAATCCTAGCCAAAATAAAGTTTGGATACAGCACCCTAATACACATCCTTTACAAGCAGAACTGCTAAGTATTGATGGACAAGTTTTGTTAAAAACAACATTAATTCCTAGCATTTCTAATGCTTTGGATTTATCTAGCTATCCATCTGGCTTGTATTTGTTGGTACTTAAAAATAAAACTACGCAGCAAGTTTATCGGATAGTGAAAAAATAGCATATTTAGTAACGGTTAAAAAAGTAAAAAATAATTATGAAATACAGATATACAATTTTTTATGTAGAAGATGTTGAAAAAACAATCGAATTCTATGAAAAAGCATTTGGGTTTAATCGGAAATTTGTAACACCAGAGAAAGACTATGGGGAATTGATAACTGGTGAAACAACTATTGCATTTGCATCAATTGAATTAGGGAATTCAAATTTTAAAAAAGGATTTGTGAAAATTGAAAATACCGAAAAGCCAATAGGAATAGAGATGGCTTTTGTTACAGAAGACATAGAAAAAGAATTTCAAAAAGCAGTAAACGCAGGAGCGATAGTATTTGAGAAAATAGTCGAAAAACCTTGGGGGCAAAAAGTTGGATATTTAAAAGACAATAATGGTATGCTCATTGAAATTTGTACACCAATGAAAAATTAAGAAAGCCAACAAGTACAATATAGCGAACCGCTTGCGGCTGGGTTGGCAGCCTCGTAGTTATGGCGACTATTTGCAACGTGGTACAATGGACAATACTCCGTTGAGTTTTTACTACTCCACGTTCATTTTTTATAAAAAAAATGAATGCCCGGTCCAGCCTCCCGGCTGGAGCGTAACGGGTTTCAAGCCTCTGGCCATAGCCGTCAGGTTAAAATAATCCAGCATTAATAATCAGCACATTACAAAGTTGTTTAAGAAGTAAATTATTTTAAAATACTTTTGTAAATAACCGATTTATAGTACTCTTCTAAAAGAGGTTTTCTGATAGCCTGACGGCTATGGCCTCTGGCTTGCG
>JAHDBT010000475.1 GCA_020630215.1 Bacteroidota bacterium | reverse complement strand
ACTGACAGAGAGCGAAGCGAACGATCTGACCACTAAAGACAGTAAGCGCAGCGCACGGTCTGACTACTCCTAAAGCGAAGCCAAAGTTTTAAAGTGTCGTCTATCATGTCCATAAATATCGCTGCGGAATTGTAGTTCGCCAGCAGCATCTACCCAGGCGGTAAAATAGACGAGGTGTACTCGTACATCTTTAGGTAATTTTGCATAGGTTTCCTTACCACTTTTCATGGCAGAATTAATGCCGCCGCTGCTCCACTTACTGCCTTTTAGCAAGACTTCTGCTAGGCGTTGAGGTTCGCCAACTCTAATACAGCCATGACTTTTAGCACGGTAATGGGCTTTAAAATCGGGCTTGTTGGGGGTGTCGTGTAAAAAGATGCTGTAGTCATTATCAAAGCCAAATTTACACAAACCCATACTGTTGGTTTTCTTTGGGCGTTGGCGCATACGAATCCTACTGGTGTTAATTGTTTTCCAATCAACGCTACGAGGGTCTACCTTAGTGCCATCTAAAAATACATCTACATCAGCTACAATCAATACAGCAGGGTTTCGTAAAATAAATTCCATTTCCTCTTTGGCAATGCTCGAAGGGATATTCCAAACGGGGCTAAAAATAATACTTCGCATGGGGCGGTCTACTAGGATAGGGGTTGCGTTTTTGGGTTCGCCTACTACGCCTACAATATCGGCTACCTGTTTGCCTTCGTCAAATACTCTAATGATGTATTCGGGTAAATTAACCCACACATAACGTCCGCCCAAGGAATCGGCATGAGGGAGCCAACGGTGGCGTTCCATGTTGAGTTCTATGAGTTTAATACGGTCTTCAATAGGCTTGTTTAAACTGGTGAGTGTTTTTTCGTTTACGCTTCCAGTAACCACTAATCCATTGCGTTTTTGGTATTTTTTTACGGCGGCGGTCATCTTATCGCCGTATTTGGCGGCAGTAGCTAAAGCCGCATCTAAATCGCCAGAAGCTGCTAGGCGGGCAGCCAATAAGCTTACCTTTTTTCCTGATTGTCCTTTGCTTAATTGGCTAGGAATTTTTTTCCATCCGCCTTTGTCGGCAATGCTTTTGTATTGTTTTAGTTTGTCTCTTAAACCCACATAACTTTTATGGGTAGGCGCAAAAGTATTCACCATTTTTTCGATGCCGCCATAACGCACTGCTTTAATTAATTCTTCGCCCGTTACCATTTCCTTTTTGGGCACAATCCAACGACTGCCTCCTTTAAACATCCCACTTTTTACATCGTTAACATAAGTTAGGGCAGCACCTGTTAGGAGCACGTCTAGCTCCACCATATTTTCTAAATGGTCGGGGCTTTCGGGTATATTAGGGGCGTACAAGCGGTTTACTAAATCCTTAATTTTAGGGAGTTGATATTTAGTGGCTTTCATCCCATTATCACTTGCCGATTCTAGCAGGCTAACCAGTTTGTTAATTTGTTCGGAACCACCTCGTGCAATGGTATTTTGCCAGCCTAAATCGTTTTTAGTGTATTGGTAAAACTTATTTACCTCCGCTCCTAAAGCGTCTCCTTTTTTAAATTTAAAAACATCGAAAGTCGATTTGCTTTTAAGCTTTTTTGCCAAAGCCGATTTTACATATTGTTGGGCAATAGAATCACGCACCGTTTTGTTATACAACACCTCTGTAGTGGATTGCATGCCGCAGCTACCTACTAGTAGGAGGGCAGCTAATAAGAGTGTAAATACAGAAAAAATAGGATATAGCTTACGCATAGTTTTTTGTTTTGTGGAGATACAAAAGCTTGCATCTACTTAAATATTAAGATGCATCAATTTGCATCATTTAGTCTTTTGTTGGACGATCAATTCTTGCAATTGGTCAATTTTTGCTTGTAAAACATCCACTTTTTCTTCTAAGTCCCGGTTATTATCAATCATCATTTCATCTACAAAAACAGCATTGGCAATAGATAAACCAAAAATACCGCCAAGCATTACTACCATTGCAAAGTAAAAACGAGTTAAGCCCGCTTTAAAATAACTTAACGGCGGATTGGCTTTTTCTAGTACCGTTGTAGGTATTTCGTTCCATCCTTCGATGGTAAATAATTGGAAAACAGTATAGGAGGAAATTAAGGGATCGCCAAAATTTTCGGGATCGAGGGTGCCGTATAAGTGGGTGGTAAAAATAGCAATTAAAAAATTAAGTCCAACCAAAGCCAACAAAACAAATACCGATGCCTTAAAAGCACGGCCAAGTCCTTCTAGTAATTGTTTGAGGTGCGGAATAAATACGAGGAAACGAATGAGGCGCAATAAACGCAACAATCGTAGCAGCAATACAACCGATAAATCGGGTATGGGCATAAATAAAGATAGGATAGAAGGTAAGCTAACAAGCACAATGGTAAAGTCGAATAAATTCCATTTGCTTTTAAAATAATCGCCTTTATATACCGCAATTTTTACAATCGCCTCTACCATAAAGAAGAGGATGAAAAAAAAATCAATTTTCACCAGCCAGTTTACATGTGCCCATTGTGGAAAGGACATGAAAAAAATGATGATGGCATTAATTACAATAGCCGTAAGCATGGCTTTCTCTGATAGAAAAAAACGTTTGAGCATTGCCTTTTTTTATTTAACACAAGAAGGGGTTTCTTAACAAGTTGCAAATATAAGTATTTGATGGTTAAAAGTGGTAATATATACTCGAATGCGTTTGGTTTTCCTTTTTTTGTTAAATGGCTAGGTGTTGAATTGCTGGATTGTTGAATTGTTTTTGCTGCTGACGATTTTTAATTGCAAAAATGCATAGAAACTTTTTACATACTGTATTTAGTAAGCTGTTTTATTTTAATTGCTCTATTTTTTCTAGTAGCCAGCTTTTTTCGGGCAGTATTTGCGTGTTTTTCATATTGGTTTCTAGGAGGTTGATGGTTTTATGTTGTTTAGGAATGGTTTTGTACAATTGGTAGGCAAAATTAATAAAATCACGATTGGCTTGTACATGTGCGGAAGCGATTTTGTTTTTGTTATCGACCATAAATTTTCTAAAGCTATTGATGAGGTCCTCAAACAAGTTTTCGTAGTTTAATTCGTAGTAAATTTTTAGTCGAATGCGGCGTTCGTCCATTTTGGTGAAAATATTATCGCAGGCTAGGGTATTGAGTAAATCGAGGGTTTGTTCGTAATTGTTTTGCTCAAAACTAAGCATGGCTTTGCATAGGCGGTACATGTCTTCCCTATCCTGGTATTCTGGAATAATTTTGTTTTCGTGTTGTATCAAAAAAACATCTAGCCATTTTAGTTTTTGTAGGCGCAGGGCTACCGTTACAATATTGCGAAAAATGGGAGGCAGTAAATATCCATTGGTGTAAATGACTTGCTGTTGTAATTGTGGTTGGTACAAACTAAACAACTCTTGGTAACGCTCCATTGCATCTTTAAAAATACTAGCCGAAGTATTTTCTAGGTAGGTGTATAAAATGCGTATTTCGTTGGGGGCTAAAATAAGGGTATGTTCTTGTAATTGTTGTTTAAGGGCTAGGTAGTGTGTTTTATTTTGAGCTTGTGTAAGCAGTTGTAAAGCTTGGTACCAAATATTAATAACTGGCACTTGTAAATAGGGGCTTTGTGCTAAGGTATCCATCAATTTATCCTTCATTAAAAAAGTATAATCAAATTGTGTTGTTCTTTGTCTGTTAATCATTAAACACAGTTGTTCTAATTTAGCCCGTAAATAAAACTGATCGAGGGTACTGTTAATTGCTTCAAAATTCACATCGTCTGTTCCTGTATCTTTTTTGGTACTTAAATGCTGACTGTATTGTATTTCTATGAGTAATTGGTTGTAAAAGTAACGAGAGTCTTGGTAGGGATATTGGTTTTGTAGTTTTTTAATATTGTTGAAGGTGTTGTTAAAAGGAGTTGTTAAGTTTTGTTGATCATAAAAATTAAGTAATTCTAATTTTCCAATTAATGGTTGGGCAGCTATTTTTTGATAGGCAATAAATTGTTCTAGCAGCTTTAAAAGTTTAGACGATAGTTTAGCTAATGCATCCTTGTTGGGTGTTTGCCTGCCAAAAATATGTTTAACAACTTGTGCTTCTTGTAGTTTTTTGTGTGTAAAATCAGGTTGGTATTTATAAAGGTAGGCATAGAGGATGATTAACTTATCATTTTTGTTGAAAAATGGAGAAGCTACAAAATCTCTAAATTGCTTTAAATGACTAGCAGATAAGCTGCGAAGTATGATTATAAGTTTGCTGTTGTGCATGATTATTAAAAAAAGTATGCTGAAAGAAGTCTTCTTTGATGTTTTTTTGAGAAAAAGAAATTGCTATAAGTGCCTGATTATGAGCAGCCTATTGGTTTTTGTTTGGCAGTTTTAAAGGAATTTACAAGAAAAAGGTAATTGTGCTGCTTACCTTTTACCTGTAAATTTGCTTATGATATTGAAAAGCTTTTCTAATTCAAGAAGCATGTTTTAGTACTTGGTTAATTATTTTATTACAAGTACGTAATTTTAAAAACATCGTAAAGATACCGTTTAATAAATGTTTTTACCCGTTTACTAAATACTTTTTTTTGTTAGTTCGATACCCCTTATTTTAATCTTAAATTATTAATGAAATTATAAGGAGTCAGTAGTGGAAAAAAACAATTATTTAGAAATTAAAATATGCTATTTTTTATCCCCAAAAAAAAATTTAACAACATGAAAAATTTACTAAGTACAGCAAAGCATTATTTCGTCTATTCCCTTTTATTGTTTACCCTGCTTTTTTTAAGTTTTGCTGCTACAGCACAGGATGTAGAAACCGAAACTGAAACCGAAACGAGTGTAGCTTGTCCTGTACCCATTTTTGAAATTGTAGAATTTGCAGGCAATGTATTAATTGGCAATTTTGAAGCATCTGCGGGAGGTTTAGAAACGATTACCGTAGAAGTATTTGTAAACGATGAAATAGTAGGCACGTATACAGTTAATCCCAATGAAACGTTTGAAGTTGTTTTTCCAACAACTCCTACGGAAGCCGATGAAATTACTGTTTGCGCCGTTGGACATTGTGCTGGCGAACTTGGTTCCTCTGGTTCTAGCTGCACAATTTTATGGGTAAATGGACCAGTTGCTACAGTAGAAGTTGTATACGGCATGGTTACTAAAATTAATGATATTGCAGCAAGAGGACAATACGATGCTCATAAGAGTTGTGATTTAGTGGAAAGTGCTAATGATATCATTAATAACAATGGTAACAGTAATATCGGTAATTGGTACAAAGGACGTAAATATTACATGAAGAGTTTTGAGTATTGTATAGAGGCAGATATGCAAACAAACGCTTCTAAAACTAGAGGCGCGCCTGATACAAAGGCGGTAATAAATTGCATAACTAGTAACTCATTCGTTACCCCTGAGCATATACCTACTATATGTAAAACAGATAAGAGACCAGGTAGTACAAATGGAAAATAGAAAAAGTAAATAACCTTGAACAAAACATACCAGTAACTATTGTTGCATTTCCTAATCCTTTTAAAGAAGGAGTGCCCTTTAGTTACACTATTAATAAACCTATACAAACAACGCTTCGTATTTACAAAATTTATTAGGTCAAGAAGTAGTAAATGTAGTACAGAGGCATCAGTCTGCAGGCGTATACCAAACAGTACTAGGAAGCGAATAACTTACTTGATAAATTATACTACTATACCTTTAAGGCAGATACCTACCCAATAAATGGTCGTATCGTAAAATCGAACTAAGTAACGCATAAAAAATAACTCCGTCATTTCTACTTGATCTTTTGCA